>NZ_CP053187.1:1770625-2075000 GCF_013046825.1 Turicibacter sanguinis
ATATCATCTTCCATTATTCGTCGATGGAGCTCGTTTAGGATATGGGATGGTCAGTCAAATAAATGATGTTTGGATGTCAGATTTAGCAAATTTATGTGATGTCTTTTATATTGGTGGAACCAAGATTGGGGCATTATTTGGTGAAGCTGTCGTTATTTCAAATGATGCCTATAAGCAAGGGTTTAGATATAATATTAAGCAAAGAGGTGGACTTTTAGCTAAAGGAAGATTGTTAGGCCTTCAGTTTGAAACGTTATTTGAAGATAATTTATACTTTGAAATGTCGTTACATGCTGTTAAGTTATCGATGCAGCTTCGTCAGGCATTTACTGAAAAAGGATTTGAATTGCTATATGATTCATATACAAATCAGCAATTCCCAATTTTACCAAATGATGTTTTAGAAAAACTATCAAAAAAATATTCATTTACTTATTGGAAGGCAATTGATGAATTGCATTCTGCAGTCCGACTTTGTACAAGCTGGGCGACCAAAGAAGAGTATGTTGAACAATTGGTTGCAGATATTAAAGCGTTGTAAGGTGAAGATAAGCTTATAACAACGTGATATGGCCATAAGGTAGTCAAATCTATAAGATACGCGTTTAAAAAAGCGTTGTCTTATAGATTTTTTTGTAAAATGATTTAAATAAATTGGATAACAATTTACAGTCGATAAAGTCATGATGAATGGTTAGCTAGATACAATCTATTGTGAACAAATGCTTGGTAGTCAACTCACGTAAAAATTGATATAATAATGATATTAAAAGAGAATTTTTTTAAAGGTTGTGATGTTATTGTCAACAATTAAGGAGGTTGCTAAACGAGCAGGGGTATCTGTTGGAACTGTTTCAAAATTTATTAATAATATTGAAGTTAAACCAAAGACTAGAATGGCGATAGAGGCAGCGATTAAGGAATTAAATTATGAGCCTAACATTTATGCTCGTGGATTAAAGATGAATCGTACTAATACAATCGCCTTAATTTTACCAACTGTTTGGCATCCATTTTTCAGTGAATTAGCTTATAATATTGAAAAAAATTTAAGAGCTTTAAATTATAAAATGATTTTATGTAACTCAGAAGGAGATTACAAAATTGAATTAGATTATATTACAATGGCTAAACAGAATCAAGTTGATGGAATCATTGCCATTACGTATAGTGATATTGAGGCTTTTATTTCAAGCAATCTTCCAATGGTCAGCGTCGATCGCTTTTTTAATGAGGAAATTACATATGTCAGCAGTGATAACTTAATGGGGGGGGATTTAGCTGCTCAAAAGTTAATTGAATCCGGATGTCAATCGATTTGTTTTATTGGGGAGGGGTCGAAAAAAGATAATTCAACTCGTAATCGTAAAAAAGGATTTATAAATTATTGTGAAGAACATCGAATCGACTATCAGGTTTGTGAGATGATTGGGGATCATGACAAATTTGATGAAACATTAAAACAGTTTTTAATGGATAATTTAATCCAACAGAAAAAGATTGATGGGATTTTTACAGTAACTGATGCCTATGCTTATTTCATCATTGAAAAATTAAAAGAGTATCATCTTTCAGTGCCTGAAGATGTTCAAATCATCGGATTTGATGGGGCTAAGAGTTCGAAAAAATCAGTGATTGAAATTTCTACGATTCGTCAACCAATTGAGTTAATTGCAAAGCATACCGTTGAATCAATTGATGCTTTAATTAATAAACAAACGATAGAAAAAGAAATTATTTTACCAGTAGAGTTCCATCAAGGCAGTACAACAAAACACTAAAGGGATTATTTTAAGGAATAATCCTTTTTTAATACATAAAATTGATTATTTTTGAAAACGATAAAAAAATGTTGACGTTTTCAAAAAAGTGTTCTATTATAGTACTGTAGAAAATGAAACGTTTCATTTTTGAGGGGTTATCGTTTAATTATTTTTTTAACGCAAAAATGAAACGTTTCATAAATAAGGAGGAGTAAGAATGAGTAACAAAAAGTATCATACTATTGCTCAAAATATCTTATTGCACTTAGGTGGAGAAGAAAATATTATTAGTGCCGCAAGTTGTGCAACACGTTTAAGAGTTGTCGTTAAAGACGATCAAAAAATTAAAGTGGATGAAATTGAAAATATAGATTTGGTTAAGGGGAGTTTTAATAACGGTGGACAATTCCAAATTATTTTAGGAACAGGAATTGTAGATGAAGTTTACCGTGAATTTATGGGGATTGTTAACTTAGAAGAAGTGAGTAAAGCTGAATTAAAAGAAGCAGCAGGGAAAAAAATGAATGTTTTCCAACGCGTTTTAAAATCATTAGCTGATGTCTTTGTTCCAATTTTACCAGCATTAGTTGCAGCCGGATTATTAATGGGATTAAATAATGTGTTAACCGCACAAGGTTTATTTATTGAAGGGAAGTCTATCATCGAAGCTTACCCACAAATTGCTGATTTAGCTGATATGATTAATGTTTTCTCTAATGCAGCCTTTACCTTCTTACCTGTATTAATCGGGTTCTCAGCGACTAAGATTTTTGGTGGAACACCAGTTTTAGGGGCAGTTATTGGAGCCATCATGATCCACCCGGATTTATTAAATGGGTATAGTTATGGACAAGCTCTATTAGATGGAACGGTTCCAGCATGGAGTATTTTTGGATATCAAATTGCAAAAGTAGGTTACCAAGGAACAGTTTTACCCGTTATCGTTTCATCATTCGTATTAGCTAAAATTGAAAGAAAAACACGTAAAGTCGTTCCTCCAATGTTTGATAATATTATTACACCATTAGTGGCTGTCCTTGTAACGGCGGCTTTAACATTCGTTGTGATTGGACCTGCTATGCGTGTTGTAGGAGATGGGTTAACAGAAGCTGTTATGTGGTTATTCTTTAGCTTAGGCCCAGTTGGAGGAGCTATTTATGGGGTTGTTTATCCGTTATTAGTTATCACAGGAATGCATCACTCATTAGTCACAGCCGAGACGCAAATTCTTGCAAACATTGGAACACTTGGTGGGTCACCAACATTTGCTGTTGTTGCAGCATCTAACGTTGCACAAGGGGCAGCAGCTTTAGCTGTTATGATGATCATGAAGAAAAATGCAAAAATGAAGAGTTTAGCTTCAGCTGCTGGGGTTTCGGCTTTACTTGGAATTACAGAGCCAGCAGTATTCGGAGTTAACTTAAAATTAAAATATCCATTTGTTGCAGCCTTAATTGGTTCAGCTGTTGCATCAGCTTATTCAACATTTATGCAAGTTTTATCAGTTTCACCAGGACCTGCAGGATTACCAGGGGTTATTGTGATTCGTCCAGAATCAATGATTCAATATATGATTACATTAGCAATCGGATTTGCTATTACATTTGTCGTAACTTTTGTTTTAGCTAAAATCTGGGGAAATAAAGAGTAAAACTAAATACAACCTAAACTGCTTTAATTTCAATTGAGATTAAAGCAGTTTCTGTTAGGAAGAGAAAAATAAAACGATTACTTTAAAAGGAGAGTTGAAATTATGGAATGGCCACGTGAATTAAGATATAGAAGAATTGAAGAAGTAGCAGAATGTGAAATAACTGACTTAAAAAATAGAGTCGATGCTTGTTCTCATCGTCAAACGTTTCATATTCAACCTACAACAGGATTATTAAATGACCCAAATGGATTTAGTTTTTATAATGGTGAGTATCATTTATTTTATCAATGGTTCCCACTTGGACCTGTTCACGGAGTCAAGTATTGGTATCATACAGCCTCTAAAGATTTAGTGAACTGGGAGAATCGTGGGATTGCCCTGTCTCCAGATTGTGCACTTGATAGTCACGGGGTATTTTCAGGAACAGCGATTGAACATAATGGATTATTATATTTAATGTATACAGGAAATACGCGTGATGAAAATTGGATTCGTCATCCTTATCAATGCTTGGCTGTCATGAATGAAGCAGGAGAAATTAAAAAGTATCCAGAAGCAGTCATTAAAAATGTGCCAAAAGGAATCACTGATAATTTCCGTGATCCAAAAGTATTTAAAATCGAAGATAAATTCTATTGCATTGTTGGGGCAGAAAAAATGACTGACGAAGGAAATAAAGGAACAGTCGTTTATTACGAATCATCTAATTTAGAAGAGTGGACGTATAAAGGTGAAATCAACACAACATTTGAAAATAATAGTGGATTTATGTGGGAATGTCCAGACTATTTCACATTAGAAGGTCAGGGAATTATGCTGATGTCTCCACAAGGAATGGCACCAGAGGGAGATAAATATCAAAATGTCTTCCAATCAGGTTATTTAGTAGGAGAGCCTATTAATTTTGAAACCGGAATTTTTAATCATGGAGAGTTTACTGAACTTGATCGTGGATTTGAATTTTATGCACCTCAAACGATGGAAGATCCAAAAGGAAGACGTATCCTAGTAGGATGGCTTGGTCTACCAGAGCTAGATTGTGTCACAGATGAATCAGGTTGGGCACATTGTTTAACCTTACCACGTGAATTAACGGTAAAGAATAACAAGTTAATTCAAAAACCGATTGAGGAGTTAAAGAAATTACGTCATCATCGCGTAGAAGTGAAAACAACTTTAAATGCTGAATCTAAGAAATTTATGGGATTTGAAGGCATAACTTACGAATTACAATGTCGTTTTACGGACTTAACCCAAGGAAGAGTTGGAGTCAAATTACGCAAAAGTGAACAAGAAGAAACAGTGTTCTATTACGATATAGAAAATAAAAAATTAGTCTTAAATCGTGAAAAATCAGGTAGGATGTGTGGAGAGGAATACGGATCAATTCG
Organism: Turicibacter sanguinis; assembly: GCF_013046825.1. Classification (NCBI taxonomy): domain Bacteria; kingdom Bacillati; phylum Bacillota; class Erysipelotrichia; order Erysipelotrichales; family Turicibacteraceae; genus Turicibacter; species Turicibacter sanguinis. The sequence goes on from NZ_CP053187.1 coordinate 1,775,434, forward strand.
TCAATGTCATTTTGAGGCTAATGAGTTAAGATTACAAATTTTTGTCGATCAGTCATCAGTTGAAATTTTTGTGAATGATGGAGAGGAAGTCTTCACAACACGTATCTTTACGAAAGAGGAGAGTCAAGGCATTGAATTCTTTGCTGATAGCTCTGTTGATTTAGAAGCCACTTTATGGGAAATCAAAAAATAAATAACGAAAAAACCATTCAATTACTGAATGGTTTTTTTGTTTTGTTGTGACAGGATAAACTTTTATGTTAAACTTATTTATTAAATAAGAGCTAGCTATTTTAATTCGGTAATGTGATAGAATGTTCATAAATAGCAAGGAGATGATAGTAAATGAGAGCCATTATTTTTGATGTGGATGATACGTTATATGATCAAGTAATTCCGTTTCAAAAAGCATATGATGAATTATTTAAAGGCTGTTATGAGATATCAGTTGAAGAGCTATATAAGAGAAGCCGCCATTTTAGTGATGAGGTTTTTGAAGCGACACAACGTGGTGAGATGTCGATGGAGAAGATGTATATATACCGAGTTCAAAAGGCATTTGAAAGTCTTGAGATTTTGGTAAGTGATGAGGAGGCACTAAAGTTCCAAGATTTGTACGCAACAAATCAAAAGAAGCTTGAGTTATCTAAAACAATGATTCGAATTATGAATCTGTGTCAAGAAAATCAAATTCGTCTAGGTATTATAACGAATGGCCCTTCTAATCATCAGTGGAATAAGGTTGAGGCACTAAGAGTGATGGAGTATATCCCGCGGGAGTTTGTTTTTGTATCGGGTGATATCGGGGTGGCGAAGCCGCATCTTGATTTATTTAATTATGTCAAGGAGAAGATGGATTTGATACCACAAGAGACGCTTTTAGTTGGGGATACGTTCGAGAGTGATATTGTGGGAGCGAATATGGCTGGTTGGCAGACGGTTTGGTTGAATCGTCGTCAAAGGGAGATGCCTGAGGGTGAGGTTGTGCCGAATTTTTGTGTACGTCATGAAGAAGAGTTATATGATGTGATTGTGAAATGGATTGAAGAGAACAAGGAGTGAGGTTGCGTGGATCATATGAATAAATTTACAGGTAAATCAAGTGCTTATACTTTGTCAAGACCGGGTTATGCAAAAGGATTATTTGAGTATTTGGTGTGTGATTTGGAAGTTAATAAACAGACGGTGATAGCCGATATTGGATCAGGGACAGGTAAGTTATCACAGGATCTTTTGAAGGTTGCAGGAATAGTCTATTGTGTTGAACCAAATGATGAGATGCGACAGGTGGCAGAGTCTTTACTTAGTAATCAAGAGGGATTCATTTCAGTGAAAGGAACTGCTGAACAAACTACTCTTATGGATAAAAGTGTTGATTTTATTTTGGTTGGGCAAGCCTTTCATTGGTTTGATGCGAATTCTTTTAAGTTAGAGTGCCAACGAATTTTAAAAGAGACGGGAAAAGTGATTTTAATTTGGAATTCGTGGATTAGAGACAGTGAGGTCATTATGAAATATCATGAGCTTTTCCAGATGTTTTGCCCTAGTTTTAAAGGATTCAGTGGTGGTTTAGAATCACGAAAGATTTGTGAATTTTTTGAAAATCAGTATGAAATTAAAAGGGTAGCCAATCATTTGGTATTTAATAAAGAAAGTTTTATTAATCGTGCACGATCAGCCTCTTATTCTTTAATAGAAGGTGATGAAAAATTTGAAGATTATATGGAAGCCTTAGAGAAATTTTTTGAGAAATATGCAGTTGATGGAATTTTAACGATGCCAAATGAAACGGTTTGGTATGTAGGGGAAGTTTAATAAAGAAGGAGTTAATGAATGATGAAGCATGAATGGCGAAAACACGAGAAAGAATTATATATGCCGAAGGCTAAGCCAACATTGGTCACCATTCCTAAGCAACCATTTATCACGATTAAAGGAAAGGGAAATCCAAATCAAGCGGATTTTAGTGATCGAATTAGAGTGCTTTATTCGATTGCGTACGCTATTAAAATGATGCCGAAAAAAGGATATACACCAGTTGGCTACATGGAATATACGGTATATCCATTAGAAGGAGTTTGGGATTTAACGGAGGAAGGTAGACAATCACAGGTACTTAATAAAGATGAATTGTTGTATACGATTATGATTCGCCAACCGGAGTTTGTGACAACGGAAGTTTTTGAAAAAGCATTGAATGAAGTGAAAAAGAAGAAGCCTCATCCACTGCTAGATGAGGTGGTATTTGAAGAGATAGAAGATGGATTATCGGTACAAATGCTACATGTTGGTCCATATGATGATGAACTGATCACCTTTGAAAAGATGAAGACATTTATTAATGAACAAAATCTAACTATTGTATCGTTAAAGCATCGAGAAATTTATTTATCCGATTTTAGAAAAGTAACACCAGATAAATTGAAAACAGTTTTAAGATATCGAGTTGAATAAAAGAGTGGAATTATTCCCATAACAAACTTATTTAAGGTGGTGATAATGGTGAATAATTCTTCTGCTGAGCGTGTTCAAAAACAGATGGTTTTGATAATGGCCGGCTGTTTTTTATGGATAACGTATTTTATTTTTCAAGATTTCTTCAAAGGAATTTATCATTATTTTGCTGTGATACCAAGTTGGTGGTTACTTGTGATTGGCCCCCTATTTGGAGTGGCTGTTTTATGGTCTATTCATCGAGATGAGTTAGCGATTAAGGAGGCTGAGGCACATTGGGTAGATAGTCAGCGGCGTTTTGCTGAAATCGAGCTTCAATTTAGATTAATTAAGTCTAATTTTTTTAAGATGTCTGCTGTCCAATTTGTGTATTATTGCGCGGATTTGTTAAGAGCACTTGGATATCAACGGGTAGAGTTAGTGAGTGAGGAGAATGTTTTGCAAGTAATCGATCCTTCAGGGCGGAGTATGTTAGTTTATTGTTTACATGGAAGTGAAGGAATTGAATATGATGAAACGGCGATTCAAACATTAAAGGAGAAGATGGCACGTTCTCACCTAGAGACGGGACTTTTTATGACTTGTGCGAATTTGACAGAGGTGGCCACTGAGATTGCGACACAACATAACATTAAATGCTATAATGGGACAGCGATTAGCAAGCTTGTCTGGCTAGTCATTGAAGAATCAAAAGAAAAGGCACAGTCGATATGATTGTGCCTTTTAGCCTTTAAATTGATGTTGATCTCGATATTTTTTTGGCGTCAGTCCGACGAATTGTTTAAAGACTTTTGTAAAATGACTTTGGTCATTGAAGTGCAACAGGACACTGATATCGAGTAAGGAGTGTTTAGAAACCATGAGTAGTCGCTTTGCTTCTTCTACTTTTTCCCGTAAAATAAATTCACCGATTGTCTCATTCATTTCCTTTTTAAATAAACGAGCTAAGTAACTTTTATTGAAGTGTAGTTCAGTCGCTACTTTTTCAAGTGAAACATTGTCATATAAATTTTTATGAATGAAAAAGATGGCATCAAGTACTGGTCGTGAGAAGGTTAAAGTATTAATTTGTTGAACACGCATCGTAAAATCGAGTAAGCTGGTTAGTTGAAGTTTTGCAAGTTCTTGCATATCAGAGGTGTTTTCAATTTTATCTAAATAAAAGACAGTCAGTTTATGAGCGACATCTGGGATTAAACCTGCTCTAATGGAAGCACGAGCACCTAAAATAATGAGAGTCATATAAAGAACTTTAGAAGAATGAAGGGGATCTTCTAGTAATTGGTTTAATAAAGGTTGTTGTCTACTTAGTTTTTCAACGGCGTTAATAAGTTGTTCAGGATCTCCATATTCAATGGCATTGATAATATGAGTTTCATAAGCTAGGGGAAAGAACGTTATGTTATCTTCCGCGATTTGTCGTAGTGTTGTAAAATCAGATTTTAATTTTTCTTCAATCGAATCAACGAGTGGTTGTTTGAAAAAATTATCTTTTAAGACTTCATTGAAATCAATGTGTTTTCGATAAAGTAAATAGTATAGCAGGCAACCTTGATGAATGACTTGTGTAAAAGAAGTCAGATGATAATTGAGAGGACCTATTAAGAAAGTCCCAATCAGAAGTTCTTCTTCATAATACGTTAAGCAAAGAAAGTGTCCATCGTTTTTCAGTGTTTTAAGTTTAGGAAGAGGTGCTCCTTCTTCAAAGTAAGGATCAGCAAATGAATCTGTTAAATGTAGCAGTAATGAACCTTCTGATTTCAGGATAATGTTTAATGAAGGATCGATAAAATAAATGGGAGCGTTTAAGCTTCCGGATAAAAGATTGATAAGGTTTTGAATATGTTTGTTGTTCATGATGATTACCTCTTAAGGTCAATATTTTTACAAAAAAATCAATATAATACAAAAATATAATATTGATTCATGATAATATGATTCAGGCTCAAAATCAAGGAATTTAAGTCAGTTTTTAGATGTATAGGAGGAGAGACATCATGATACGAGATAATATATTAGAAACTGAAAAGATTTCAAAGCTTTTTATTAAGTTTTCGATTCCAGCGATTCTTTCGTTAACAATTGCGGGGATTCAAACAATGGTCGATGGAGTTTTCCTTGGAAACTTTGTTGGAACAAATGCAATGGCAAGTGTGAATATTGCCGCTCCATTTATGCAACTTATGATTGGAATGAATTTAATTATTGGAGTTGGAGGAGCAAGTTATATTGGACGAAGTCTTGGCGAGGGGGAAGTGAAACGTGCCCAAGATATTTTTAAGTCCGCGTGCTTATTTATGCTAGGATTATCATTGGTCATTGCAGTTTTTGGGTTTACATGTAGTCAACAAATCGCGACGTTTTTAGGAGCGAATGATGTGCTATTAGCAGATTCGGCAATGTATATTAAGATACTAGCTTTATTTGCACCATCTATTGGACTATCATTTATTTTAGGAATTTTTGTCCGTTGTATTGGAATGCCAAATGTGTATTTAGTTAGCTCGATTGTCAGTCTGATTGCCAATATTATCTTTAACTATGTTTTAATCAAAGTTTTAAATTTAGGAATCATTGGTGCTCCGATTGCAACGGGACTATCATTTACGGCATCCTTCTTGATTGTAGCTATTCCATTCTTCAAGAAATCATCAATTTTAAATTTTACAAAAGGAAAATTTAATGCGAAATTAACGGGGGCCCTTTTATATAATGGTTCGTCGGAGGGGGTCTCATCGTTGGCAACAGCTATTTCGACATTTGTTTTTAATACAGCTTTTATGCGTATTGCAGGGGAAGCGGGGGTATCTGCTTTTACAGCCATCGGGTACCTATCTTTATTCGCTTCTTTGATTGTGTGCGGTATTTCTGCTGGAATTGGACCGGTTATTTCTTATAATTATGGGGCAGGATTACAAGAGCGTGTCCGTCAACTGTTAAAATTATGTTGTCAGGTTGCCTTAGTAATGGGAAGTTTATTATTTATTTTAATTTTCTTTTTTGGAAAATATATGGTGTTATTATTTGTAAAGGATAATCAGATTGTATTAGAGTTAGCGACTCATGGAGCTAAAATTTATGCCTTTACATTCTTCTTAAATGGAATTAATATTTTATTCTCAGGATATTTTACCTCAATTGGAGATGCCCTATCTTCAATTATTGTGGCAATCTGTCGTGGAATGATTTTTATTTTAACGGGAATTATGATTTTCCCAAGGTTCTTTGGAATTAGTGGAATTTGGATGACGGTTCCATGTGCTGAATTATTAACTATTTTAGTGGTTATTTTCTTAATGAAAAAATCAAAAGCAAAACATGAAGCAGTGGCCAAGCAAGAATTAATATTAGAATAAAAAAAGAGCCTTCGAGGCTCTTTTTTTATTTTGTTTCACGATATTGTTTAGGACTTTTACCATAAATTTTTCGAAAGACTTTTGAGAAAGCAAAGGGATCAGGATAACCAACAGATTTAGCAATCTCATTAATGGGTTGATTGCTGTTCATTAATTGATGACTTGCCTTTTCCATTCTAAAGTTCATTAAAAATTCTTGAGGTGAAATATTGAGTTTTTGTTTGAAGATAGAGGTTAAATAACTACGGTTTACACCAATGTAGCTGGCAATATCATTAATTTTAATGGGTTTCATGTAATAGTTATTAATAAATTCAATGGATTGCTCTAGGTATCCTTCAGCCGCTACTTTACTTCGGTGTTTTAAATCAATATTAGCGTTATTAGAAGCGAGTTTAGATAAGAAAAGATAGAGAAGGGATTGAATTTCAAGTTCATTAGAGGGGGTATCTGCATTTAATTCAAACATTTTCTTCACACAGTTATATAAGCTAGCAGAATCTTGACATTCAAAGATGAGATTTTCTTTATTAAGATTAGCGTAATTTAAGTAGTGTGCTGCTTTTACCCCGTTAAAACCAATCCAGATGTAAGTCCAAGGATTTTGTTCATCAGCTTGATAAGAATGTTGCGTTTCAGGTGTAATTAAGAAACCTTGATTCTTTTTTAAATGATAGGTTTTGTCATTTACTTTATAGGTTCCCTCTCCATCTAAAATATAGTGAATCAAATATTGCGAACGTACCTTATCGTAAGAATGTCTAGGGGGACAAGCTTCAATCCCACAGAAACATAAAAACAAATCAAATGATTGTTTATTTAATGGTTCAAAATAAGTGACAGTCTCGTCTTGAAAATAGTTACACTCTCCCATATAATACTCTCCCTCCAATAAAGCTAAAGATAACCCCCTTACATTTTCGGATTAACTCAGACTTGTAATTTTTATTTTACTATAAAAAAAACGCTTATAAAAGTTTGTTTCTCACATTTTAACATAAAGGGCTTACATTTTACCATGTTTTAACCTGTTAAAGTGTAATATTATAATTATGTAAACCTTTACAACGAGTTTTAAGCGATAAAGAACATAGAAGAGTTTACTAAATATTTCAAGAATAAGTTCAAGTACTAAGAAGGAAAAATCCTTTTAAAAATTAATCCATGGGGGGAAAATGGCATGAAAAAACATTTAAAAAGATTATTTGGGGCGACAATGGCAACTGCTCTTTTAGGAACAACATTAGTAGGGTGTGGAAATGAGACAGCATCAGGTTCTGATACAACGAAAGGAAACTCAAAAGGAACGACAATTACTTATTCCATTTGGGATAAAGGTCAAGAGCCAGGCATGCAGGCCATTGCGGATGCATTTGAAGAAAAAAATCCAGGAATTACAGTTAATGTAGAGGTAACTCCTTGGGATCAATATTGGACAAAACTTGAAGCTGCGGCTACTGGGGGAACGTTACCAGATGTATTCTGGATGCACTCAAGCCAACATATCCGTTATGCAAATAGTGGAATGTTAATGGATTTAAATGAAGTGATTGAAAATAGTGAAGTACTCGATATGAACAATTTTGCTCAAGGTGTTGTTGATTTATACAATGTGGATGGAGCGCAAATTGCCATTCCAAAAGATGTTTCAACAATCGGTCTGTGGTACAACAAAACATTATTTGATGAAGCGGGTGTTGAATATCCAAATGAAAATTGGACATGGGATGATTTATTGAGTGCTGCTCACGACCTAACTGATTCTGAAAAAGGGGTTTATGGATTAAATGCTCCTTTAAACACAGAAGAAAATTTATTTAACTATGTTTATCAAAATGGGGGAGATATCCTTATCAACGATAAAACAGAATCAGGGTATTCATTACCAGAAACACAAGAAGCTTTAGAGTGGTATGCAAATTTAAGTTTAGTAGAAAAAGTGTCACCTTCTCAAACACAATTTGCTGAAAATGGAAATTCAACCTTATTTACATCAGGAAAAGTTGCAATGGGAATGTTCGGTTCTTGGATGTATAACGAATTTATTACAAATGAATATACGGCAAAAAATTGTGCAGTAGCAGCATTACCACAAGGAAAAGCAGGAAATGCAACCATTTATAATGGATTAGGAAATTCAGTAGCAGCTAATACGAAAAATAAAGAAGCAGCAATTAAATTCATTGAATTCTTAGGATCAGAAGAAGCAAACATCATTCAAGGTGAGTACGCATCAGCTATTCCGGCTTACGGTGCAGCGCAACAGGCTTGGGTTGAAGCAACAACTAAAAATAATTTTGATACACAATGCTTAGTTGATATGTTAGAGTACGGACACATTAAACCTTACACTAAAAACACAGCAAAATGGGAAACAGTAGAAATGGAAATCTTACGTAAAGTATGGGCTGGTGAGTTATCAGTAACAGATGCTTGTCATCAATTAGTGACGCAAATTAATGCTATTTTAGCAGCAGAATAAAAATAAACAAAGGGTAACTGTTCAATTGAACGGTTACCCCTAAAAAAAGCGGAGGGGAAAATATGGCGATTGCATTAAATAAAAGAAAAGTAAAAAGTACCGCTAAACTAAAAAATGCGAAGCATAATGAGTGGATGTGGGGATATATTTTAGTAGCGCCAACAGTCATTGGATTATTAATTTTAAATATTATCCCACTAATTCAGACATTTATTTTAAGTTTTCAAAAAACAGGTGATTTTGGATCTTCTCAATGGGCTGGTTTTGAAAATTATAAACGTTTATTTTCAGATCCAGCCGTTTGGCAAGCCACAGGGAACACATTAAAATACGTCCTCATGGTGATTCCATTTATTATCATCTTTTCATTATTAGTTGCTGTCTTATTAAATCAAAAAATTAAAGGGAAAAGCATTTATCGCGTTATTTATTTTTTGCCAATGGTTGCGGCACCAGCTGCTGTTGCGATGGTTTGGAAATGGTTATTTAACTCAGAATTCGGTTTAATTAATTATTTATTAAGCCTCATTGGAATACAGGGACCTCAATGGGTAAGTGATCCTAATTTCGCTTTAATTGCCATTGCCATCGTTGGAATTTGGAGTGCTGTTGGTTACAATATGATTTTATTATTAGCAGGTCTTCAAGAAATTCCAAAAGATTATTACGAAGCCGCTAGTATTGATGGAGCAGGATCAATTCGCCAATTCTTCAGTGTCACATTACCATTAGTTTCACCAAGCTTATACTTTGTAATGGTCACAAGTATCATCTCAGCGTTCCAAGTATTCGATGTTATCTTCATGATGATTGATAAAACAAGTATGGCAATTGAAAGTACACAATCACTTGTTTACTTATTCTATCAACATTCATTCACCGTTAATGATAAAGGTTATGGATCAGCGATTATCATGTTATTATTAGCCATTATTATGGTCATTACATTTATTCAATCAAAAATTGAGAAAAAATGGGTACATTACTAAGGGAGTAGAGGTGAGAAAAATGAAAAAAATTAAAAAAGGGAATCTATTAATTCACATCATCTTAATCTTAGGTGCTGTCGTCATGATTTTACCTTTCGTATGGATGGTCTTAACATCTTTAAAAACATTAGGAGAATCAACTCAGATCCCTCCAAAAATTTTCCCAGACAAAATGCAATTTAGTAACTATACAGAAGTACTTCGTTTATTACCATTTGGAAAGTTCTATCTTAATACGATTTTAATGATAATCTTCCGCGTTATCGGATCAGTATTATTTAGTGCCATGGCTGCTTATGCTTTTGCAAGATTAAATTTTCCAGGAAAGAAATTTTTCTTTAGCTTAGTTTTAATTCAAATGATGGTACCAGGACAATTATTTATCATCCCACAGTTTAACTTAGTTCAAAACTTAGGGTTATTAAACACCGTCACTGCCTTAGTGATTCCAGGGGTAGTAAGTGCTTTTGGAACATTCTTATTGCGTCAGTTTTTTATGGGAATTCCAGCCGAACTTGAAGAAGCAGCAAAACTTGATGGATGTAGTATTGGACGTACTTTCTTTACCATCATGCTCCCGCTTGCTAACTCTGGACTCGTTGCACTTGGAATTTTCACAGCATTATTTGCTTTCAAAGACTTAATGTGGCCGTTAATTGTTAACATGTCAATTGATAAAATGACGCTATCTGCTGGATTAGCCTCATTACAAGGACAGTTCTCAACAAACTTCCCGCAATTAATGGCGGGGTCATTACTTGCCATTTGGCCAATGTTATTAATCTTTATCGTTTTCCAACGTAAATTTATTGAAGGAATTGCAACAACTGGAGGAAAATAATTAAATTTCATTCTTTATACCTGCCTATTTTAAAATATAGAGGACTGATTGCTGCCTACCCATATCAGTCCTTTTTTCTGTTATAATTTAATAAAAGGGTAGAAACATGAAGATCGAAAAACAAATGTATGAAATAGTAATAAAATTTATTGAGAAAAGATATCTAACTGGCTTAAGAGAGACAGTTGTCATAAAACTCGGTACTGTATCATATAACAATGGTATATTAGAATTTCGTATTACCTAGTGATTGAGGAACTCTCTCTACGAGAGGTTGGGGCCCAAAAAGTTATTCATCAATACAATGTTAAAAGGGACGCTAAATTGTTAGCGTCCCTTTAGATTATTTATATTCTGGTAACCATCCTTCGTGGGCTTTGATTAAATCATCGACTAAGGCGTAGATGTCATCAATTGAAAGCTCAGATGAAGTATGAGGATCAAGCATGGCTGCATGGTAAATATGTTCTTTTTTTAGTGTTAAAGCTGCTTTAACGGTTAACTGATGGACGTTAATATTGGTACGATTTAAAGCGGCAAGTTGTGGAGGCAAATCTCCTACAAAGCAAGGTGTGACACCACTTGCATCAACTAAACATGGGACTTCAACCACGCAGTCATTAGGAAGGTTAGTAATTAAGCCAGTATTTAAAACGTTAGCGCCAATTTTATAAGGCTTGTTTGTAATCATGGCTTCCATGATATAGGAAGCATATTCGTGGGTACGGGTATGAGATAAGCTATGATCATGAACAATCTCTTCGCGGAGTTTATTCCAGTTTTTGATTTGTTCTATACAACGACGAGGATATTCATCTAGTGGAATATTAAAACGCTCAATCAACTCAGGGTATTTCTCTTTAATGAAGTAAGGCATATATTCTGAGTTATGCTCACTTGATTCCGTTACATAGTAGCCAAATCGTTTCATGATTTCAAAACGAACCATATCATAGTGTTTTCCTTCAAAAGCAATTGCTTTCTCTTTGATTTTTGGATATAAATCTTGACCATTCGATTCAACTTCTAATAACCATGCCATGTGGTTAATCCCTGCAATTTTATACGAAACATTGTCGTATTCCATCCCTAAATGACGTAAAAGATCTGGTGCACACACTTGAACGCTATGGCAAAGCCCGATTGTTTTAATTTTAGTCGCCTTTAAAACGGCCAACGTTAAAATACTCATTGGATTCGTGTAGTTTAGTAGCCAGGCATCTGGACAAACTTCTTCCATGATTTTGCAGTAGTCAAGTAGAACGGGAATCGTACGCAGTCCTCTAAAGATACCGCCAATTCCTAACGTATCGGCAATCGTTTGACGAAGACCATACTTTTTAGGAATCTCGAAATCTGTAACCGTACAAGGCTCATATCCTCCGACTTGGATGGCATTCACAACAAATGTTGCATCAGTCAAAGCTTCGCGAGCATCCGTATAAGAAACAATTGTTGCACGGCTTTCATTGCAGTTTTTATTAATATTTTCAAGCATTTGATATGATTCGTCTAATCGTTTTAAGTCAATATCGTATAAAGCAATATGAGCATCTTGAAGACTTGGGGTTAACATACAATCCCCTAGTACATTTTTAGCAAAGACTGTACTTCCGGCTCCAATAAAGGTAATTTTAATCATTTATAAATCCCCCTAATAGTAAGTTGTTTTTACCTCTCCATTATAATTATTGTGAAATCGTTTTAATAGGTCTAGATGTCGGATGCATATGGAAAAATGATGGTTGTTATAAAAAATAACTAAAATTTTACTAAAACGAAGTTGTTTATTCAGGTTAACTATAATATAATAACTTTGGAAGCGTTATCTTTAAAAACGATTAGAAGACGTCTTAGGTTATGAGGAAAAAAGCAATAGAAGTGTATAAAGAGGAGAGATAGGATGGGATTTTTAATTGATGAAAAACGCCAACTGTTTGGATTAGAAACAAATAAAACAACATATGCTTTTGCAGTTGATAATATGGGATTATTACGTCACTTATATTGGGGACCAAAAGTAAATAATCTTGAAGATTTTGACGTACCGGCTTTAGCGGAAATGTCGAGTAACGATCCAATCTTGGATTTAACGGATGAAGAATATCCAGTCTTTGGTGGGATGCGTTATAAGGAACATTGTTTAAAAGTAAACTTTGCTGATGGAACGCGTGACATTGAGTATCGCTATGTTGGGTATACGCAGACTGAAGAGACGTTAGTGATTCACTTAAAAGATGCACATTACGAGTTTGAGTTTGATTTACATTATAAAGTATATGAAGTTCAAGATTTAATCGAACGTACAGTATCGGTTCGTAATACTGGGAACGATATCATTGAAATTGAAAAAGTTCATAGTGGACAAATCCATCTTCCATATCAAGATTTAACGTTAACAAGCTCTCATGGACGTTGGTTAGCGGAGTTCCAAGAATTTAAACAACCACTTGGTCAAGGGAAAATCGTGTTAGAAAACCGACGTGGGATTTCAACGCATCATCACAATCCATTCTTTGTTTTAGATCATCAGGCATCAGAAACAAATGGAGAAGTATACTTTGGGGTTTTAAAATTAAGTGGAAACTTCCAAACGATTATTGAACCACGTCCTTATGGCGGAACGCTTGTTCAAATGGGAATCAGTTCACACGACTGTGTGATTTCACTGCAACCAGGTGAGGAATTCATGGCTCCTTCCATGTTAGTGGGTTACACGAATTCAGGATTTGAGGCGATGACACATGCCATGAATGACTTTGCTAAACAACATGTCCTGCGTGATGGAGTTCGTCCTGTCCTTTACAACTCATGGGAAGCAACTGAGTTTGATGTTCACTGTGATGAACAAATTGCATTAGCTAAAAAAGCGAAAGAGATGGGAGTCGAGTTATTTGTTATCGATGATGGATGGTTTGGGCAACGTCATTCTGATGCAGATGGACTTGGAGATTGGTATGTAAATACCGATAAGTTCCCTGAAGGATTAACCCCCTTAATCTCGGCTGTTAAAGAGATGGGAATGATGTTTGGAATTTGGATTGAACCAGAAATGGTGAATCCACCAACACAGTTATTAAAAGATCATCCGGACTGGATTTATCATTTTGAAAATCGTATGAATGATACGTCACGTAACCAAATGGTATTAAATGTAACGTTACCCGAAGTGCAAGAATTTATATTTAATATGATTGATGATTTATTAGCAAATTACGAGATTGATTATATTAAATGGGATGCAAATCGCCCAATCTCTCAAACAGGAATTTCACGTGATATGTGGTACCGTCATATTGAAGCGGTGTATGACATTGCACGCCGTGTGAAAGAGAAGTATCCAAACTTATTACTTGAAGCTTGTGCAAGTGGTGGAGGACGAGTAGACTATGGAATGTTAGATTCATTTGATGATTTCTGGACAAGTGATAACACAGATGCCTATGACCGTCTAACAATTCAACGTACTTACTCATATGTGTACCCAATTAAAGCGATGCGTGCCTGGGTAACAGATGCTAACAATCGTTCGACGATTCCATTAACATTCAAGTTCCATAGCGCTATGATGGGGACACTTGGAATGGGATGCAATATTTTAAAATTTACAGAAGAAGAGATGGAATTATCTCGTCAGTTGATTGAAGAATATAAAGAAATTCGTCATATTATCCAAGATGGGGATTTCTATCGATTAAATCCAATCACGTCAAATAACTATCAGGTATATGAATATGCAAATGAAGATGAAGCTGTCTTATTTGTCTTCTTACCTCAAACACAAATTTCACGTCTTGGCGCTTGTATTAAAATACGAGGACTTGATGCAGATGCACGCTATGAATTTAACTTAAGTGATGATCTCATCATCAAATCGGGATCGTATTTAATGAATCACGGAATTCAAGTGAAGTTATCAGGTGATTATGCAAGTACCATTATTAAATTTAAAAAAATAGCTTAACCAAAAGACTGTATCAGCTTATTTGATACAGTCTTTTTGGCTAATGAGGGGGGGATTGTTTTTTGTAATTTAAGTAAAATAAACTGATTTTTAGTTTTATAAAACGGAAAACGATAACTTCAATGTTTTTATATAGGTGTAAACGGTTTTTCAAAGATAGTTTAATGGAAATAAAAAAGGAATAATATGATCTATTTTCAATATATTTTCGTTTAAAAGTCGCTATTAAAGGTAAAAAAATAAATAAATTTTACTCAAATATGTTGTAAAACGATTTCACACGTGGTAGTATATAACCATGATAGATGATGTAAGCAATTACAGAAAACGATTGCTTTCAAACCAAAAAGGAGGGGGAGTTAGTGATGAAACTAACTGCTAAAGCGAAATATTCGTATGGTATAGGGGCATTAGGAAAAGATTTAGTTTATGGTATTGTGGGGACCTATTTAATGTTTTATTTTACAGATGTTGTGGGGTTAGCTCCAGCGTTTGTCGGAACATTATTCTTAGTTGCACGTATTTGGGATACAGTAAATGATCCAATGATGGGAATGATTGTAGATAATACCAAAACTCGATTCGGTAAATTTAGACCTTGGATTTTAATCGGAACACTTATTAATGCTGTTGTGTTAATTTTCTTATTCAAAAAACCTGATTTAGAGGGATTACCTTTATATGCTTACTTCTCAGTGATGTATATTTTATGGGGGATGACGTATACCATTATGGATATTCCTTATTGGTCAATGATTCCTTCTTTAACAAAGGATAAACAAGAACGTGAACGTGTGGCTGTTATTCCTCGTATCTTTGCTAGTATCGGTGGTTTAACAATTGGAACATTTGGTTTAACATTTGTTGCCCTTCTTGGGGGTGGAAACGATGTTAAAGGATTTGAATTATTAGCAGTTGTCATTGCAGCCATCTTTATTTTAAGTTCTGTGATTACCTGTCTTAATGTTAAAGAGCCTTCAACATTAACGGCTGAAGGAACAGATAAAAAAGCAGACCGCGTAACATTCAAACAAATGACTCAAATTATCCGTAAAAATGATCAGTTAATGGTCTTCATGGGTGTTGTATTATGTATGAATTTAATGATGCAACTTTTAGGTGGAATGGCGATTTACTACTTTAAGTATGCAACAGGTAATGATGGAATGTTCAAAATTTACAATGGAACAGCAGGACTTGCTGAAATTGGTGGTTTATTATTATTCCCGATTTTAGCTCGTAAAATTGGACGTCAAAAATTATTTAAAGTGGGATGTTTCATTCCAGTTATCGGATTGGTCGGGTTATTATTCTCAGGATTATTAGCACCAAATCAACCGATCTTCACCATGATTTCAGCCATTTTAGTACGTGGTGGAGGAGGGTTCGTCTTAGCTTCAACAACCGTTATGCTTGCAGATGTTGTTGACTATGGGGAATTTAAATTAGGAACACGTAATGAAAGTATTATCTTCTCTGTTCAAACGTTATTAGCAAAAGCAGCGTCAGCCTTTAGTGGATGGGCGATTGGTGTAGGGTTACAATTAATGGGATATGAAGCGAATCAATTACAATCTGCTGGAACAATTATGGGAATGCGTGGATTAATGATTTTCGGACCGATTGTGTTTATCATCTTATGCTTCGTCATTTACAAAAAGTTCTATAAGTTAAATGGAGATTTCCATGAGGAAATCATCATGGAATTAGAAGCACGTCAAGCTTTAAAACCTGCAAAGATTCAAGGATAATAAAGAGCCTCAGCGATAGCTGAGGCTTTCTTTTTAGGTAAAAACGATGATGAAATGACAAAAAAGAAGATAATTTAATCAAATGAATAAGAATACGAGCAGATGTGTTAATACAGTCAAAAATATGTCTTTTTAAATAAAATTCAGGCAATCATTTTCCGACAATCAATCAAAGAATGGAGAAGAAGCCTGTCATATTAACGGAAAATCGACATTGTAAACGGTTAACTATTCGTATTGTTGGATAGTTTTGTAAAATGATAGATTTTCAAAAATGGGTAAGGATGCTAAAATGTTGTTATATGTTTATTTAGGTTTAACTGGGGGGAATTATAGATGCGAGTATACGAATTTGCACGAAAATATAATATGACAAGTAAAGAAGTTGTAACGGTATGTCAAGAACTAGGGATTGAGGTCAAAGCTCAATCTAAATTAAATGATGAATCTCTTGAAGTACTGAATGGACGTTTAAGTCAAGGAAAAGACACAGAGGTAAAAGAGATAAAAGAGGTCGTGAAGCCTACAGTCATTAAACGTCAAAAAGTTAAAAAACCAATGTTATATGTGGTAACGGAATGTGAACCATTTACAAACCTTGGAGAGCTTGGAAAAGTTTCGAAAGCATTTGTTGAAGCTCAAGAGGGAGATGTAATAGTGGCTTTACCAAAGTATTTAAATATATCTGAAACATTTGGAAATGAAATGGATTGGCTTATGGATTTACCGGTTAAATTCGGAACACATGAAGCTCGTGCTTCAATTTTTAAATTAGTAGAAGGAAATGTGACGTATTTATTTGTTGGAAATGATCACTACTTCCACCGTAATGAGATTTATGGATTCGCAGATGATGTGGAACGTTTTGCTTTCTTTAATCGTGCCATCTTAGATGTGTTACCTCTTTTAGGAATGCAAGTGGGTGAAATTCAGGTGAATGAATGGCATACAAGTATGTTACCGTTAATGTTACATGTTGATTATCATCAACATCCTTATTTCTCGAAAGTCAAAACAACGTTAAACATTCATAATTTAGAATATCAAGGTTGGTATGATGCAAGCATTTTAACAGAAGTATTAGGAATCAGTCGTGAGTATTATGACAATGGATTGACACGTATGGGGGATTCTGTTAACTTACTAAAGAGTGGAATTGAAACAGCACATAAAGTCGTTTTAACAGATATTAGTGCTGGGCAAATGAAGTTAGATGGAATGGTGAACAGTGGAATTACGGCTGTTTTGGAAAATAAAGTCCTAAATCAAGCAGTATAAGAGATGATGAGTTGTTTCAACAGAAGGTGAAACAACTCTTTTATTTTTCATTTTAAGAGAAGAAAGGAGGACTAAATCTAAATCCGTTAGTTGATTTAGTTTGAAAAGAAGTGCATAATAAAGGTATCTAAAAAAATCAAAATAAGATTCAGAATAAATGGTTAATATTCTGTCTCGTGATAGAAGGTGAATCCATATGTCAATTCAGCGTAATGCGCCATGTTGGTGTGGTAGCGGGAAAAAATATAAGCAGTGTCATTTAGATTATGATCGAGTAGTTGAAACATACAAGCGTAAAGGGATTGTGAAAACACCTGAACAAATTGAAGGAATTCGCCGTGCAGGTATTGTGAATACGAAAATTTTAGATCGTGTGGCACAGTTTATCAAAGCAGGAATTTCAACGGAAGAAATCAATACGTTAGTCCATAACTATACGATTGAATTAGGTGGGACACCGGCACCGTTAAATTATCAGGGATTCCCTAAAAGTACATGTACGTCAATTAATGATGTTGTTTGTCATGGAATTCCGTGTGAGGAAGAAGTTTTAGAAGAGGGAGATATCATTAATGTTGATGTCACAACAATCGTTGACGGTTACTACGCAGATGCTTCGCGTATGTTCACGGTTGGAACTGTTTCAAAAGAAAATGAAGATTTAATCCGTGTGACGAAAGAATGTTTAGAGCTTGGATTAGCGGAGGCAAAACCAGGGAATCATATTGGCGATATCGGTGCTGTCATTGAAGAACATGCTAAAAAACACGGTTATACAGTAGTCGCTGAAATTGGTGGTCATGGAGTGGGAGTTGAGTTCCATGAAGAGCCGTTTGTACCACACGTTGGAAAGCGTGGAACAGGTCCATTAATTGTGCCAGGTATGACGTTTACAATTGAACCGATGATTAACATGGGAAGGGCAGATGTTTGCCAGGATGAAGAGGATGGATGGACAATCTTCACAGAGGATGGAATGCCGAGTGCTCAGTGGGAATATACTATTTTAATCACAGAAGATGGAAGTGAGATTTTAACTCATTAGTTGAAGAGGACGTTAAGTCCTCTTTTTTTACATCATTAAGGTAATGGATAATCAAGATTGTTGAGTTAACTAGGTGGTATCGTATTTAAATGAGTAGGAAAGTTACGGAGAAGGCTTGCATGTGATTGCTATCGGTAAAAAAATTTTATTTACCTTAATGGATGGGGTGCATCATGATCAAATCAACGTAAAGAAGAGGTAGAAAATTAAAGTTTCTACCTCTTTTTTTTATTTAATGGATAAATACTAGGCGCCATGCTATAATTTGTAGAAAGATGTAGAAACATCGTGAGGGGGAAAAACTAAATGAAAAAGTATAAGAGTGTTTTTGTGGGGATTGGAGTGGTTATTGTAACACTGATTGTGTTGAGTATGTGTACAACAAAGATTAAACCAGGGTATGTAGGTGTTGTTTATAGTTTAAATGGTGGAATTAAAGGTCAAGTATTAACGCAGGGGTTACATGTTGTTAATCCACTTTATAAAGTGACGAGCTATTCAGTGGCAACAGAACAAGGATATTTATCTGCGGATTCGAAAGAAGGAGCAAGTGGAGATGATAGTTTCTTAATTCCTACTTCTGATGGAAAAACAGTTAACATTGATTTGGAGTATTCTTATCATTTTGACAGTGAGTTATTACCACAAACTTTTACCAAGTTTAAAGGTCAAGATGGAAAGGAAATTGAAGAAACATTTATGCGCGGAAAATTAAAGACGTGGGTTGGAGAAGTTTCATCAAAGTTTTCAGTAATTGATATTTATGGTGATAAACGTACAGAATTAAATGCTAATGTTTTAGAGTATGTAAAAGATAAATTTTATGAATATGGAATAGTAATTGACTCAGTCAATGTTTCCCGTATTGGATTAGATGCTCAAACAGAAGAGGCGATTCAACTAAAAATTAATAAGCAACAAGAGCTAGAAACAGCTCGTTTAGATAAAGAAAAAGCAGAAATACAGGCTGAACAAAAGTTAGTAGAAGCACAGGCTGAAGCAGATGCGAAAAAAATTGAAGCTCAAGCTGAAGCAGATGCTGAATTGATTAAAGCAGAAGCTCAATCGGAAGCTAATCGTATGATTTCAGAGTCATTAACTGAAGAGTTATTAAAATTAGAACAAATTCAAAAGTGGAGTGGAGAAGTTCCGCAAGTGCAGGGAGCCTCAACGCCAATTATTAGTTTGGATTAATATGAAAAGGAGTTGTCTTTTTTACAGATAACTCCTTTTTTCTATAAAGGTTAATAAATTTCGTGAAAACGATTTACCTTAATAAAAATCTATGATAAAATATTACTATAATTATTAATAAAATTTAGTAAAATATTTTCCGAAGGGGAGGAATCGGGTATGAAAACAACAGAAGAAATTCAATCAGTGTTAATGAATCCAGAAATTTTTGAAATCAACCGTTTAAAGGCACATAGTGATCATCGTTATTATCAAACATTAGCAGAAGCAGTGTCTAAAGGTGAGATGACGTGGCGCCACTCATTAAATGGACAATGGTTATTTAAATATAGTGAAAATGTGATGGAGCGTCCAGTTGGGTTTGAAGCGTTAAACTTTAATCTTGATGGATTTGAGCGTATTAATGTTCCAGGGCATATCCAATTACAAGGTTATGATAAACCACACTATGTGAATACTCAGTATCCTTGGGATGGGCATGAAGAATTAAAACCTCCATACATTCCAGTTAACTATAATCCAACGTCATCTTATGTGACTTACTTTGATGTGCCAAAAGAGTGGGGTGGGCAACCAGTTTGTATTTCATTTCAAGGGGTCGAGACTGCTTTTAACGTTTGGTGTAATGGAGAGTTTGTTGGATATAGTGAGGATAGCTTTACGCCAAGTGAGTTTGACTTAACAAATTTTATCAACCGTGAAGGTGAAAATAAATTAGCAGTTCAGGTTTATAAATGGTCAACAGGAAGTTGGCTTGAAGATCAAGATTTTTGGCGTTTATCAGGAATCTTCCGTGATGTTTATTTATTCACGAAACCAACGACTCATGTCGAAGACTTATTTGTGAAAACAACACTAAAAAATGACTATCAGGATGCAATGGTCAGCGTAGACTTCAGGGTAATCGGTGAAGAGGCAACGATTGTCGCACAATTAGTGGATGGAGAAGGTCAAGCTGTAGCAAGTGGAACTTGCGAAGTGGTAAATGAAACAGCACACCTTGAATTAGAAGTAGAAGGTGCTCACTTATGGAGTGCAGAACATCCGTATCTTTATCAATTGCAATTAGAAGTGAAAGTGAAAGGTGAAGTTGTTGAAGCGATTTGTCAACGTGTTGGAGTCCGCCAATTTGAAATGATTAATAAAGTGATGCACTTAAATGGAAAACGTATCGTCTTCCGTGGAGTTAATCGCCATGAATTTAGTGCGACTTATGGACGTAGTGTCACAAATGAAGAAATGGAATGGGATGTTAAATTCTTAAAAGAATATAACTTCAATTCAGTTCGTACGTCACATTATCCAAATGCGTCTTACTTCTATGAATTATGTGATGAGTACGGTCTATATTTAATTGATGAAACGAATCTTGAAACACATGGAACTTGGCAACGTATGGGGGCAGTTGAAGAAAATGACGTGACACTTCCAAACGGACGTCCTGAATTTTTAGAAATTATTTTAGATCGTGCAAAGTCAATGCTTGAACGAGATAAAAACCACCCAAGTATTTTAATTTGGTCTTGTGGAAATGAAAGTTTCGGGGGAGAAAACTTATATAAAATGTCGGAGTACTTCAGACATCGTGATGAAACGCGCTTAGTCCATTACGAAGGGGTATTCTGGGATCGTCGTTTCAATGGGACATCGGATATGGAAAGTCGTATGTATGCAAAGGTTCCAGAAATCCGTGAATACTTAGATAATAATCCTGAAAAACCATTTATTTTATGTGAATATACCCATGCAATGGGCAACTCAAATGGTGGAATGGATCGCTACATTGAATTAGAAAATGAGTATGACATGTACCAAGGTGGATTCATTTGGGATTATATAGATCAAGCATTATGGACTGAAGATCGATATGGTAAGCCATATTTAGCGTTTGGTGGAGATTTTGGTGATCAGCCAACGGATTATAACTTCTGTGTCAATGGAATTATTTATGCTAATCGTGAAGCATCGCCAAAAATGCAAGCGATTAAAGGAGCATATCAACCATTTACAATTGAAGTTAAAGACGGTGGGGCGCAAATTCAAAACAAGAACATGTTCACAAATTTAAATGAATATACTCTAAAGTGGGAAATTGTGCGTGGTGAAGAAGTCGTATCATCTGGTGAGAGATACTATGATTTAGAACCATTATCAACTGGTTTCATTGATTTAGGGATCAATGTGACTCCACATCAGGAAGAACAAGTGATAACCATCTCAATTTGTTTAAAAGAAGACACAATGTTTGCTCCATGTGGTCATGAGGTAGCATTTGGTCAGTTAATTGTGGATGCAGTTAAAGAAGAAGAGATTCGTCCTGTTAAAGCGTTCCAAATTGCAAATGGTGACGTGAATGTTGGAATTAGCGGTGAAGGATTTGAGGTCATATTTGCTAAAAACTTAGGACGTATGGTTTCAATGAAATATGATGGGATTGAGTATATTCACCAACCAAACTTATCGTTAATGCCAAATTTCTGGCGTGCATCAACGGATAATGATCGAGGAAATCAAGCGCCGATTAGAATGGCACAGTGGAAGTTGGCTTCGATGTATGCCTTCAATGAATTTATGGAAATTAATCGTCTTGAAGAAGGATTAGAAGTTATTTTTACTTATAATTTAAATACAATGCCAGTTTCGCATGCAATTGTTAAATACTTCATTAATAGTTATGGTCAAATTCACGTGACAATGAGTTATGAAGGTGTTGAGGGATTACCAAACATGTTTAAGTTTGGAATGGATTTAGCGATTCCTTGTGAGTTCAATACGTTAACTTGGCGAGGATTTGGACCTGATGAAACGTATGCAGACCGTGAGTTTGGAGCACGCTATGGAACATTTACGAACAAAGTAGCTGACAATCTAGCGGCTTATGTGATTCCTCAAGCATGTGGAAATCATACGGGAGTACGTTATGCAACGTTAACAAACGAATCAGGAGCAGGGTTAAAAATTACAGGAGATGCTCCATTAAGTTTCTCAGCGCTTCCGTACACATCTCATGAGTTAGAAGCGGCGTTCCATCATTATGAATTGCCACCTGTTCACAAAACAGTTCTTTCAATTAATCATCAGGAAATGGGAGTTGGAGGCGATGATTCTTGGGGAGCGCGCCCAGACGCAAGATTTGAATTGCCAGCCAACATGAAGTATGAATATAGCTTTGTAATTGAGTCAGTAAAATAGTTAAAATTCTTAGCACCTGAACTTTTTATAGTTTAGGTGTTTTTTTTATAGAAAGTTAATTTTTATTATTTCAACTTTATAAAGAAAGCGTTAATATTAAATCTAAGTATTCATATGAAAGGATATGATGGATGCTTAATGAGTGTTTGATTTTATGAGGAGAAAAGATTTCATCGTGATGTTTTCTGATGAGGGTTCATGCAAAAAATTAATTTATGAGTGGGGGATTAAAGTATGAAAACGACGCAAGAGATTCAGTCAGTGTTAATGAATCTAGAAATTTTTGAAATTAATCGTTTAAAAGCACATAGTGATCATCGTTATTATCAAACATTAACAGAAGCCATTTCTAAAGTACAGATGACATGGCGTCGCTCATTAAATGGAGAATGGTTATTTAATTATAGTGAAAACGTGATGGAACGTCCGGTTGGATTTGAAGCGTTAAATTTTAATTGTCAGAATTTTAATCGTATTCATGTTCCAGGCCACATTCAATTACAAGGTTATGATAAACCTCATTACGTAAATGCACAGTATCCTTGGGATGGGCACGAGGAGTTAGTCCCACCCTATATTCCGACGACATTTAATCCAACGGCTTCTTATGTCACTTACTTTGAAGTACCAAAAGAGTGGGAAGGACAAACGGTTTGTATTTCATTTCAAGGGGTTGAGACCGCCTTTAATGTCTGGTGTAATGGAGAGTTTGTTGGATATAGTGAGGATAGCTTTACACCGAGTGAATTTGATTTAACAAACTTCATCAACCGTGAAGGTGAAAATAAATTAGCAGTTCAGGTTTATAAATGGTCAACAGGAAGTTGGCTTGAAGATCAAGATTTTTGGCGTTTATCAGGAATTTTTCGTGATGTTTATTTATTCACGAAACCAACAACGCATGTGGAAGATTTATTTGTGAAAACAACACTAAAAAATGACTATCAGGATGCAACGGTAAGCGTAGACTTCAAGGTAATCGGTCAACAGGCAACAATTGTTTCACAATTAGTAGATGCAAATGGACAGGTTGTGGCTAGTGGAGCTTGTGATGTTTTTGATGGATGTGCAAAATTAGAGTTAGATATCACTAATGCTCACTTATGGAGTGCAGAACATCCGTATCTTTATCAATTGCAATTAGAGGTAAAGGTAAAAGGTGAAGTTGTTGAAGGGATTTGTCAACGTGTCGGAATTCGTCAATTTGAAATGATTAATAAAGTGATGCATTTAAATGGGAAACGCATCGTGTTCCGAGGTGTAAATCGTCATGAATTTAGTGCAACTTACGGACGTAGTGTAACAAAAGAAGAGATGGAATGGGATGTGAAATTTTTAAAAGAGCATAATTTTAATGCAGTTCGTACCTCACATTATCCAAACGCTTCGTATTTCTATGAGTTATGTGATGAATATGGATTATATTTAATTGATGAAACGAATCTTGAAACTCATGGGACTTGGAAGTATGGTGTTTCGGTTGAAGAAAATGAGCCGGCTATTCCAAACGGACGTCCTGAATTTTTAGAAATTATTTTAGATCGTGCAAAGTCAATGCTTGAACGAGATAAAAACCATCCAAGTATTTTAATTTGGTCTTGTGGAAATGAAAGTTTTGGGGGAGAAAACTTATACAAAATGTCACAGTACTTCCGTGAAGCTGATGAAACCCGCCTTGTTCACTATGAAGGAGTTTTTCATGACCGCCGTTATCATAAAACATCAGATATGGAAAGTCGCATGTATACGAGAGTTCCTGAAATTCGTGAATACTTGGATAACCATCCTGAAAAGCCATTTATTTTATGTGAATATACCCATGCAATGGGCAACTCAAATGGTGGAATGGACCGCTACATTGAGCTTGAAGATGAGTACGAGATGTACCAAGGTGGATTCATATGGGACTATATTGATCAAGCGTTATGGACAAAGGATCGCTACGGTAAGCCATATTTAGCGTTCGGTGGAGATTTTTCTGATCAGCCAACGGATTATAATTTCTGTGTCAACGGAATTATTTATGCGAATCGTGAAGCATCACCAAAAATGCAAGCGATTAAAGGGGCATATCAACCCTTTACGGTGATTGTAAAAGAGGGTGGAGCACAGATTCAGAACAAGCATTTATTTACGAATTTAAATGAATATACACTGAAGTGGGAGGTTGAATCGGGTGAAAAATTAGTAGCATCTGGTGAGGGATACTATAACTTAGAACCATTATCAACAGGATTTATTGATTTAGGAATCGATATGACGCCACGTCAGGAGGAATTAGTGGTAACTGTTTCAATCTGTTTAAAAGAAGATAAATTATTCGCTTCATGTGGACATGAGATAGCATTTGGTCAATGCATCATAGAGGCAGTTAAAGAAGAAGCAGCTCAACCTGTAAAAGAATTTACGATTGTAGAAGGTAGTACAAATGTTGGAATTCATGGTGAAGGATTTGAAGTGCTGTTTGGTAAAATACTCGGGCGCATCGTATCGATAAAATATGATGGTGTGGAGTATATTCATCAACCAAACTTATCATTGATGCCAAGCTTCTGGCGAGCGGCGACTGATAATGATCGTGGAAGTCGAGCTCATCTTCAATCTGCACAATGGAGAACAGCAACCCTTTCTTCATTCCATGAAAAATTAGAATTTAATCGACGTGTAGACGGCTTAGAAGTAATCATTACGTATAATTTAAATACCATTCCAAGTTCTCATGCTATCGTGACCTACTTTATTAATAGTTATGGACAAATTCATGTTCACATGAGTTATAAAGGTATTGAAGGCTTACCAAATATGTTCAAATTTGGAATGGATTTAGCGATTCCATGTGAGTTTAATACATTAACATGGCGAGGATTCGGGCCAGATGAAACATATGCTGACCGTGAATTTGGGGCTAAATATGGAACTTATACAAATAAAGTTGCTGATAATGTAGCAGGATATGTGATTCCTCAAGCATGTGGAAATCACACGAGAGTACGTTATGCAACCATAACGAATGCAACTGGAGCAGGATTAAAAATTACAGGAGATGCTCCATTAAGTTTCTCAGCTTTACCTTATACATCTCATGAATTAGAAGTAGCGTTCCACCATTATGAATTACCACCTGTCCATAAAACAGTTCTTTCGATTAACGCTCAAGAAATGGGAGTTGGAGGTGATGATTCTTGGGGAGCACGCCCAGAAGCGAGATTTGAATTGCCTGGTAACGAAAATTATGAATACAGTTTTGTGATTGAGCCGACAAAATAAACTAACAGGGGACCTTGCTAAGTG
The DNA here is from genome assembly GCF_013046825.1 of Turicibacter sanguinis. Taxonomy (NCBI): domain Bacteria; kingdom Bacillati; phylum Bacillota; class Erysipelotrichia; order Erysipelotrichales; family Turicibacteraceae; genus Turicibacter; species Turicibacter sanguinis. Next base: position 1,801,271 of record NZ_CP053187.1, read on the forward strand.
AAGGTCCTCTTTTGTTTTGAAAAAAGAGCCTTTAAATTTTAAAGGATCTTTGAAACTCCTGTTAAATGATTATTGAAAATATTTCACTTATTGATGCATTTGTTGTCAAGCGCTTGTTTCGAATGTAGTAGATTTTTTTGTCTAAAAGATTATGTACGTTTTCTTTGAACTAAGGAGGAATCTCGCGAATATAGTTTATTAGATGAAACAAGCAACCAGAAACACTTCAAACATTAAAGGAGTTGTTACCTATGAGAGTGTATCAAATTAAATTTAATTCAGTTGAAGAGGTTAAAAAATTCGTTAATATTGTTGGAAAATATGGATATGAAATCGAATTAGAGCGTGATGGTCATAAGGTTGATGCGAAATCAATCATGGGGGTTTTAAGTCTCGGATTCGAAAGACCCTTAAATTTAATTGCTTCTACAGAAAATGCAATTAGTTTACAAAAAGAAATTCAAGGTTATTTATTATAAGATTTTAAACCAATGACAAAAAAGGGGAGGTGTCATTGGTTTTTATTTTGTAAAAGATTTTGGGATAAAAAAATAGAGAGAGGTCGTAGGTGGATATCAGAGAATAGCCTATAAAATTCCGTTTAAATATTAATAATTTTTAGTTAAAAAATAAAGTTTCTAACTCATTATTCGACATTTTGAAAAGTAAATATGTAAAAATTGTAGAAAATACATTATCAATTCATTGGTTTTTTGAATAGAAACGATTCAAATTCGTTAATCTTAATAATCTTCCTAACAACAAATAAAAAAACGATTAAATTTTAGAAAATAATATAACATTTCTATTCAATCTGTGTTACAATGAAACCGTTAACATAGTAACTGATTTAAACTTTAAATTACTAAAAAAACTAAAAAAACTAGGGAATAGTTTCAAGATAGTAGGGGCAAGCATTAAAAGTTTATGTTAGTTATTGATTAAGTTAGAGGGGGATTCAAAAATGAAAAAAGTAACATCGTTATTGTTTGCAGCGACATTAGCAGCTGCAGGTTTAGCTGGATGTAGTAGTGGAAATGAAACAAAATCTGAAACGCCAACGGATTCATCAAGCAATACTGAAGTAAAACCTGAAACGACAACAGACTCAACATCTGGAGATAAAGTAGAAATTAAGTTATGGTTAGATTATGATAATTATGCAGAAGCATTAGAAGAAGCAATCGAAGCAAAATACTCTAATATTGATATTGTTTGGGAACACGTAGAATCAACTCAATCTAGAACTAAGTTAGAGTTAGATGGACCGGCAGGGGTTGGACCAGATATTTTCTTACAGCCACATGATACAATGGCACAATCGATTCAAGGAAATATTTTATTACCACTTGGATCATCTTTAAGTGAGAATGTAAAATCACGTTTTATTGAGAGCGCTGTTGAAACGGCAAAATCAGGAGATCAATATTATGGTGTTCCAATTTCAACTGAATCAATTGCTTTATTCTACAATAAAACATTATTAGAAGAAAATGGATTTGATGTTGCGACAACGTTTGAAGAAGTAAAAGCACAAGGAGATGTGTTTAATAATGCGGCTGAAAATAAATTCATCATGCGTTTTGAAGCGGGGAACGCCTATACGATGCAATTTTTCTTAACAGCAAACGGTTACCAATTATTTGGAGCGGATCATACTGACCCAAATGCAATTAATTTCGATTCTGAAGAGGCAATTGCTGGATTAGAATATTTCAAATCTATGCAAGAATATTTACCAGTCCCTTATGCTGACTTAACAACTGATACCGTTGAAGTTGAGTTCGGTAAAGGAACTGTGCCATACGTTATCGTTGGTCCATGGGCTATTTCTGAAATTAAAAACACAGCAGACTTTGAATGGGGAATTACAACCATTCCAACGATTAATGGGGTTCAACCATTAACATTCTCTGGGAATATCATTGCATCTATTAGTGCTTACACACAACATCCTGATGAAGCACGTCAAGTATTAGAATACATGATTTCTGATGAAGGATTAGAAATTCTTTATAAAGTTCGTGGAGCAATTCCAGCCTTACAAGATCCAACTGTTATTGATGGACTTTCTGATGATGCTTATGTAATGGGAGTTCTTGAACAAGCTCAATTCTCTGAACCGATGCCAAGTATTCCTGAAATGGCAAGTTTCTGGGCACCTGCTGAAACAATGTATCGTTCAGTTTGGGAAGGGTTAGCGACTCCACAAGAAGCGGCTACAAAAGCCATGTCAGATTACGAACAAGCATTATTGTTAGTACAATAATTTAATTTTGAAAGAAGTTATCTAGTTTGGGATAGCTTCTTTTTTTTAGATAAATAATAAGCTAAAATACTGTATTGATGTAAACTAAATATTTAGGATGTCTTGATTATTAAAGGAAAACAATAGATGCGATGATGAAAATAAGGAGTTTAGTTATGAAAGTTGGCGTTATTTCAGATACTCATAATGTTTTAAGAGAAGAGGTGTTAGATTATTTAAAAGACTGTGATTATATTATTCATGCAGGTGATGTCTGTCAGGTAGAGATTATGGAACGTTTAAATCAGATTGCTAAAACGTTCGTGGTAGCAGGAAATAATGATAAAGCACTCGATCTTCCAAAAGATTTAGAAATTGAGTTGGGTGAAATCTTAATTTATGTTGTACACGATAAATTAGATATTCCTAAAAATATGAATCATGTTAATCTTATTATTTATGGTCACTCACATAAGTATGAGTATGAGGAACGTGAGGGGATTAAGTATTTAAATCCCGGTGGTTGTGGACGTCGGCGATTTTCATTACCATTAACCATGGCAATCCTTCATCTAAATGATGATCATATGGAAATTGAAAAAATTGACTTACAATATTAAAAGGAGCATGTCATTAAAGAATGCTCCTTTTTTGTGTTTATGGAATCAGATGAATCCAACCATAAGAATCAGGTATTAATCCCCACTGAATTTTTGTAAGAGTTTCATAAAGTTTATGAGTGAGAGGACCGGTTTCAAAACCATTAATGATAATTTCATCTCCCTTATAATAAAGTTCTCCAATGGGTGAAATAACGGCAGCAGTTCCTGTACCGAACGCTTCAGTTAAGGTTCCATTATGGCCTGCGTCCATTAATTCTTCAATACTTAAAAGTCGCTCTTCTACCGTGATGCCCCAGTCTTTTAGAAGATGGATAATCGAATTACGAGTGACCCCAGGCAAAATAGAACCGTGAAGAGGGGCTGTAATTACCTTGTTATCAATCACGAACATGGCATTCATTGTTCCCACTTCTTCAATATATCGACGATGAATCCCATCTAACCATAATACCTGTGTATAACCGTGCTCTTTCGCTTTTCTCTCGGCGACGATGCTTGAGGCGTAATTTCCACCGCATTTTGTGAATCCCGTTCCCCCGATGACAGCTCGAACATATTCATCTTCAACCCAAATTTTAACAGGGTTCACGCCTTCAGGATAATAGGAGCTGACTGGTGATAAAATGATGATGAATTTGTATTGTTTTGATGGATGAACGCCAACTCCCGCTTCGGTTGCAAACATAAAGGGGCGGATGTATAGAGAGTGTTCAAACTCATCTGGAATCCAATCCTGTTCGTATTTGACGAGTGTTTCAATCGCTTTAATGAATAAATCCTCAGGAACTTCAGGCATACAAAGTCGCGCATTGGATTGATTTAAGCGATGAGCATTTAGTTCAGGTCTAAATAAAGCAATTTGACCATCTTGTAATTTATAGGCTTTTAACCCTTCAAATGTTTCTTGAGCATAGTGAAACACCATGCAAGCCGGGTCGAGTTCAATCGGTCCGTAAGGAATAATTTTAGCATCGTGCCAACCGATTCCTTCTGTATAATCCATTGTAAACATATGATCGGTAAAATATTGTCCAAACCCAAGAGGTTCACCACTCGGTTTTTTCTTGAGATGATTTGAACGTTCAATTTTAATATCCATTATGATTCCTCCTTATGCACAAAAAGAGACTATGCAAGTCTCTCATCTGATTTGACCTTTGATTCAATCCCTTTGTACATGAACACTAGGTCGTTGTAGTGAAATTTATTTTTGTGGTAAAACTGTGCGGCATCTACGTTATTAGTCATCAAGGTAATACCAGCTAGATTTCTTTCTTTCACATACTTCTCCATAAATCGAATCAAGTGTGTTCCATATCCACGATGTTGAAGATCCGGTGAGATATAAAACTCATTTATATTCAATTCATCGTGACGCCACCATGTGCGTTCATGACAAAGTGAAACTCCAACAATTTCTCCATCGTCTTCAAGTAAAAAACCAACAAAGCGTGGCATTTGAGTGAGTTCTTCAATATAGGTTTTAGCTTTTTCAGTAGACCAGCGACAATCCCAAGTCGTTGTATTATAAACTTCAATTAAAAGGTGGGCACAAGCTGCTAGATGTTCGGGCTCGTAGTAGATAATCCTCATTCATTTCACTCCTCTTTCAAGTCTTATACTTCTAACATATGAAGGAGTAGGGGAGTTTATTAAAAACTTCGAAAAAAAGTGATTCATGAGTTTTATCGTAATTGAGGAGAAGATAGCCTATTAGCAGTAAGGAGTTATAAGTTAACTTTTTAAGTAATAGGATGAAATCATTTATTTGGTTAGTTCTTGTACAAAATAATAAAAGAGGTGACTTCTAATGAGCCACCTCTTTTGTTATTTTGTAAATGTGAAGGTTGTTTCTTGAGTATAAATTTCGCCTGGTTTTAAAACTTGTGATTCGAAATCAAATGGAACTAAATGTGTTTCAAAACAAGCCCCTAAATGATTTTCTCCCATACGACCATTTTCAAATGTTAAATCTGGTGTTAGGAAATTTCCGGCATAAAATTGCATAGAAGGTGAGGTTGTTGAAACTTTTAAGGTGCGATTTGAATCTAAATGTTTAAAGACAACGGCATGGTCAATATCGCTTAGAAGATATAAGTGATCATATCCTGATGTGTTTTCAAATAAGGGTAACACTTCTTTAGACTTATGATTAACAATCGTTGGTTGATTGAAATCAAATAATGTTCCTTTAACCGGTACTAATTGTGTTGTAAATGATAAGTTTTCATCCACCTCAGCAACATAATCAGCTTTAATTTGTAACTCATGATTATAAATGTTTTCTTTTAAGTTACCTGATAAGTTGAAGTATGCATGTTGTGTTAAGTTTACAATGGTATCTTGATCGGTTGTGGCTTCATAAGTGACTTTAAAGTTGTTTTTGTCAAGAAGGTAGCATACTTTAACTGATAAGTTTCCAGGGAATCCATTTTCTTGATGTGGTAGTGTCGTTGTTAAGGCATAACCTGATGGAATTTCTATCACGTCAAAGTTAGCATAAGTTAAACACTGTGCACCACCATGTAAATTATTAGGTCCATTGTTAAGATCAACGTTAATCGTCTGGCCATTTAATTCGAAGATTCCGTTTTTAATACGATTTGAGGTACGTCCGATAATCGTATTTAAGTAACATCCGTTATCAAAGTAAGATTCAATATTCTCGTAAGCAAGTACTAAGTTTTCACTGTAGTCATCACTTGCAAGAGCAATTTTAGTGATTGCCCCTCCAAGATTTAAAAAACGAACTTCTAACTCTTCATTTTTCATGCTATATTCAACCACATTGATGCCATTGAATATACCTTTTTCAACTGTTTTGTATTCCATTTTTATCCCCCTTAATCATTCATTATAAACTACTTGAACGTCGAATAAGACGAGTCGGAATCGTTACTTTTTTTGCAATTTCACGATCATTGGCAATGCGTTCAATAATTAAGTCAATCGCTGTATCCCCCATGTGTTTTGTATTCATATCAATGGTTGTTAATGATGGAATCGTATACTGTGCTAGTGAGATATTATCATAACTAATAATTGAGACAACATCTGGTACTTTAATGTTATTTTCATTTAATGCTTTTAAGCATCCAATGGCCATCGCATCTGATGCCACGATATAAGCATCAAGAAGATGATCTTTTTTGATAATCTCAGACATGATTTCATACCCTGAATCAGCTGTAAAAGCTCCAAGATAAACATGGCTTTGATTAAATCGTTTCATTTTTGTCATTTCATCAATATAAGTAGTTAAACGCATATCAAGAAGTTCTTGTCCATCTAATGTTTTTTCAATTCCACAGATAAATCCGATTGAATTTAATTTTAAATCTACTAAATATTTAATAATATCTTTTGTTGCTTCTGTTAAATCTGCCATCACGACATCGATATTATAGTGTTTTGAATAGCAGTCAACTAAAACAAGATGGGGATTGATTTCATACAGTTTATCAATCTCATCATGACTGTATTTTCCGAGGGCAATTAATCCATCTAAATTCATGGCAGCAATATCTTCAAATGATTTCATTGGAAGATAGATTTTTTCTAATTTTATATTTTGAACCTGACATTGGTTTTCGATAGCTAATCGAATTGACATATAATACGGATCTGTAATTTCTTCTGCTACTGAATACCAGTAAACTAATCCAATTGTTAATCCGGATGTCTTTTTTGTTGTTTTGTTACGACGACTAAGTGGAACATAATTCAATTTTTCAGCAGTTGCCATAATTTTTAAACGAGTATCATCTGATACATTAAAGTTTTTATCTTGATTTAAAACTCGAGAAATGGTTGTAATAGAAAAACCAGTTAAGTCAGCAATATCTTTAATTTTTGCCATAAGGCGCCTCCTTTCTATGAATAATGAATATTTTTATCACTATTTTCACTATTATTTTATCATCATCTTTCATAAAATAAAACAGAATAGCCGAAACATTTCAAAAAAATGTAAGGGTTTTAACAAAATACTATTGATTTTTTTAGTAAAAAAGTATAAAATTTTAGTACAGAAAGAAATCGTCAAGTAAAAGAACGAATAAAGGAATAGAAAAATTAAAAAAAGAGAGGGAAATGAAATGATGGTTGAAAATATGAAAGAAGCATTTGAAAAAGTATTCGGTGAGGGGAAAGAAACCAAAATGTTTTTCTCTCCAGGACGTGTTAATTTAATTGGGGAGCATATTGATTACAATGGGGGATGTGTATTTCCATGTGCAATTACTTATGGGACTTATGCAGTTGTATCAGAGCGTGAAGATAAAAAAGTTCGTTTATATTCAGGAAACTTTGAAGAACGCGGCATGATTGAATTTGAATTAACAAATTTAGCTCATACAGAAGATGAAAACTGGAGTGCTTATGTTAAAGGGGTTATGGTCCAATTTTTAGAAGCAGGATATGAAATTGCGAATGGATTCGATGCCTACGTCTTTGGAACAATTCCAAATGGATCAGGATTATCGTCTTCAGCATCACTGGAATTATTAGTGTCACAAATTTTAAAAGAATTAAATGGTTATGATATCACAATGGTTGATATGGTGAAGTTATCACAAAAGGCTGAAAACGAATATGTAGGTGTTAATTGTGGAATTATGGATCAATTTGCGATTGGGATGGGGAAAAAGGACTCAGCTATTAAATTAAATACAAATGATTTATCATATGAGTATGCAGAAGCTAATTTAGGGAATCATTCTATTTTAATTATGAATACAAATAAAAAACGTGAATTAGCGGATTCAAAATATAATGAGCGTCGAGGAGAGTGTGAGGCGGCATTAGAATTATTAAAAACAAAAGTAGATATTAATTTCTTATGTGATTTAAGTGTTGCTGAGTTTGATAATGTCTCAAGGGTATTAAATAAAGATATTTTATATCGCCGTGCAAAGCATGCTGTAACGGAAAATGAACGTGTTAAATTAGCCATTGATGCATTAGGAAGTGGGGACTTAAGACGTTTTGGAAAATTATTAAATGCTTCACATAAATCATTACGTGATGATTATGAAGTAACAGGGACGGAATTAGATACAATTGTTGAACTAGCTTGGGCACAAGAAGGTGTGCTAGGAGCTCGTATGACGGGAGCAGGATTTGGTGGATGTGCGATTGCGTTAGTTAAAAATGAAACATTAGAGACAGTTAAACAAGCAATCGCAAAAGGATATAAAGAAGCCATTGGCTATGATGCAGATTTATATGTTGCCACAATTGGAGATGGAACAAAAACTTTAGTTTAAGGGGAGAAAAGGCATGAATATCAATTATGAAATTAATCGTCTCATCAGTTTTGCATTAACTCATCACATGATCGAAGAAGCTGATGTCGTATATACTGCAAATAAAATCATCGATATTTTAAGATTGCCTGCATTTGAATATGAAGAAGTTCAATTAGAATCGATGGAAAATCCAAGTGAAATTTTAGAAGCTATTTTAGATTATGCTGCTTCAACTGGTGTACTAGAATGTGACAGCATCGATCATCGTGATTTATTAGATACTAAAATCATGGACTGTTTAATGCCACGTCCATCTGAAGTGATTAAAACATTTAATGGACTTCATGCTAATAATCCTAAAGTTGCGACAAGTTATTATTATAATTTAAGTAAGGCTTCGAATTATATTCGAGTAAGCCGTGTTGAAAAAAATTTAAGTTGGAAATCATCAACTAAATATGGTGATTTAGATATTACGATTAATTTATCAAAGCCTGAGAAAGATCCAAAGGCGATTGCGATGGCGAAAAGTCTACCAAGCTCAAATTACCCAAAATGTTTACTATGTAAAGAAAATGTTGGGTATGCTGGGACATTAAATCATCCAGCACGTCAAAACCATCGTATTATTCCTTTAACGTTAACAAATGAAGAATGGTTCTTGCAATATTCTCCGTATGTTTACTATAATGAGCACTGTATCATTTTAAAAGGTGCGCATGAGCCCATGAAAATTTCAGCCAAAACATTTGAACGCTTATTACAATTTGTAGAACAATTTAAACATTACTTCATTGGATCAAATGCAGACTTACCGATTGTCGGGGGATCTATTTTAACACATGATCATTTCCAAGGTGGAGCTTATGAATTTGCAATGGAGAAAGCACCGATTTTAAAAACGTTAAATGTTTTAAATTTTGCAGATGTTGAAGTTGGTTTTGTGAATTGGCCACTTAGTGTGTTACGTTTAAAATCAACGGATCGTCATCGTTTAGTAGAACTTGGGGATATTATGTTAAAGCATTGGCGTGGGTATAGCGATGAATCATTAGGAATTTTAGCTTATACAGATGAAACACCTCATAATACGATTACACCAATCGCTCGTTTTAAAGAAGGAAAATATGAGTTAGATTTAGTGTTACGTAATAATCGTACATCTGAAGATCATCCTGATGGAATCTATCATCCTCATGCTCACTTACATCATTTGAAAAAAGAAAACATTGGGTTAATTGAGGTTATGGGATTAGCTGTTTTACCAGGACGTTTAAAAGATGAATTAGAGGTAGTAAAAGAAGCCCTTATTTTACGAGATGCAGATGTCTTAATAAATGCTAAGTTAGAAAAACATGTGCCATGGCTTGAGGAAATGCTAAGACGTTATGAAGCGGTGGAAGTTTGCAAAGCCATGTCAATTATTGAAGCAGAAGTAGGTTCTAAATTTGTAGAGATTTTAGAATGTTGTGGCGTTTATAAACTAGATGAAGAAGGATTAGCGGGGATACAACGCTTTATTAACTCAATTAATCGTTCATTTTAAGGAGGAAGTTAAATGAAAGTTTTAGTAACAGGTGGAGCTGGCTATATTGGTTCTCATGCCGTTTATGCATTAATTGAACAAGGGCATGACGTCGTAGTCGTTGATAATTTAGTGACTGGGCATCGTGGGGATGTTCATCCGGAGGCGACTTTCTATCATGGAAGTATTGCAGATTATCGTTTTATGACAGAGGTCTTACGCAAAGAATTGGTAGATGGAGTCATCCACTTTGCGGCTTACTCTTTAGTCGGGGAAAGTATGACAAATCCATTTAAATATTATGATAATAACATGAGTGGAACAAATGTTTTATTAAAAGCAATGGAAGACTGTGGGGTAAAAAATATTGTCTTCTCATCTACTGCTGCCACATACGGAGAAGCACAAAATATTCCAATCCTAGAAACAGATCCAACAAACCCGACAAATGTTTATGGAGAAACAAAATTAGCAATGGAACGTATGATTAACTGGTACCATAAAGCTCATGATACAAATTATGTTTCATTACGTTATTTCAATGTAGCGGGAGCACATGAATCAGGATTAATTGGGGAGAAACATGATCCTGAAACGCATTTAATTCCAATTATTTTACAAGTTGCATCAGGACGTCGCGAAGCGATTAATGTTTTTGGTGATGATTATGAAACAGCAGATGGGACTTGTATCCGTGACTACATTCACGTTTGCGATTTAGCAGAGGCTCATATTTTAGCGATGCAATATCTTGTAAACGGTGGAGAAAGTACAATTTGTAACTTAGGAAATGGGGAAGGATTCAGCGTGCTTGAAATGATTGAAGCAGCACGTGAAGTGACGAACCACCCAATTCCAGCGATTATTTCACCACGTCGTGCAGGTGATCCGGCAAAGTTAATTGCTTCTAGTCAAAAAGCAAAAGAAATTCTAGGTTGGATGCCAAAGCATCCGGCAGTTAAAGATATGATCGCAAGTGCGTGGGCGGTTGAACAAAAACGAATAGTAAAATAACAGCGAAAAACGATAGCAGGTGCTATCGTTTTTTTACTTAAATTGAGATAAAGGGGAAGAAAAATTGACAAAAAATGATAAAATAAAACCTATAAAAAGACTATATAGACAATAAGTGTCCATGTTCTATGGTATAATAGGAAAGAAATGGTGAAGTTATGTTACAAGGGAAAGATTTAAAGTTTAATCGGATTTTATCCATTTATCAACGCATAATAGAAGGGCGAGTTTTAAATAAACAACAATTAGCTCTAGAATTTGGTGTTAGTGAAAAATCCATTCAACGCGATATTGAACATTTAAACATTTATCTAGGGGAACAAACGGAGCGAGCTGACTTAATGATTAAGTATAGTCGGAAGCAAGGTGGATATATTTTAGAAAATGCTGAACAATATCATTTACGCCGAGAGGATATTTTTGCAATCATCAAAGTTATGTTGGGGACGCGGGCGTTTAATCAAAAAGAAATGAATGATTTGATTAACATGTTGTTAAAACAGATGGATCAATCTAATCAAAAGATGATTAAGGAATTGATTGGGAACGAACTTTTAAATTATGTTCCATTGCAGCATAATGAAGAACTATTAACAAAGGTCTGGGAATTTAGCGAGATTATTCAAAGAAGACAGGTTATTGAGATGTCTTATACACGCGAAGATTTTATTACAATTAAGCGTTATCTACAGCCAGTTGGCATTATTTTTTCTGAGTATTATTTTTATTTAATTGCTTATATGGAAGAATTGAAGCCGAATGCTTTAGATTACAATCACGTTAAAGATGATCATTTACGTATTTTTAGAATTGATCGCTTTAATGATTATAAAGTAATCAATCGAAATTTCTACGTCCCTTATTCAAATCGCTTTGAAGAGGGAGAGTTTAGAAAAAGAATTCAGTTTATGTATTTGGGAGAACTTTTACGTGTAAAATTTGAATTTTATGGCCCTCGAATTGAACCAGTCCTTGACCGTCTTCCAACAGCCACTATTATCGAACAAGATTTTAATAAATTTGTTGTTGAAGCAGAGGTCTATGGTAGAGGGATTGACATGTGGTTAAGGAGTCAGGGGAGTGCAGTTAAAGTACTATCACCTAGTAGTTTAGTTGATGAGATGAAAAAAGAAGCACAACGAGTTTTAGAGTTGTATTTAGAGTAAAAAATTTTTGAATTGAGAAGATTAGAGAGAATTTTGGGTAATGTCTTGATTCGAATCGTGAATTTTTTGATTTGGTTCAAGTGTTTGACTTGGTTTTCGCCAAGTGGAGAGCCAGGATAAGTGGGGACTTATATTTGAGTAATGAATTAACATAAAAAGATAACTTCTATGGGGGAAGTTATCTTTTTTTATTTAAGAATAATAAAGTGAAGAATATGACTTTTTTTTATGGAGTCATTTTTACCTAAATAAGCACAGTTCATCAAAAGAACACACAAACTTTGTTGTAAACGTATTCATGGTGTGGTAAATTTAATAGTGTAAATAACACTACTCTTTTTCAGGGTGAAAAATGTTAGTTTAATGTCTTTATCGGGGGGATAATGAGATTTAATATTTTAATTAAATTCTTGGCAAGGAATTATATAATTCTGAAAAATGAGGTTTAGTTAAAGAGTAGAGGACTTTAACATGGAGTGTTATTATACGAAAGGAATGTATTAAGAAACCTTTGTTGATATTTTTTCTTCTACTCGTTAGCAGAGAAAGTATTTAAGCCGTTTGTTTTGTTACACTATGTTTTAAAAAGCGAGCCCATTTGGCTCGCTTTTTAAATTTTAATTAACGTAAGATGGAACTTTTTCCTCAGGAAATTCATCTAAGTCTGAAAAGTCGTAACCGCGAAGTAAGTTTAGATGTGAGAATAATTGAAATAGATACAAATCGGTAATAAGTTGATCGTTGGAATGCTTTTGCCCTTTATCTTTTAATTCAATGGTTGTATAAATTTCATCACGATTAATGACCTCAATAAAGGCATTTAATTGAATAGAGGGTGACGGGAAAGAACTAAAAATATGCAGTATTCTTTTTATTTCAGCGATTGTTTGGTCAGCATTTAAATGTTTTAAAGTGATTAAAGTGTTGTCGGATAACGGTTTTTGATATTCTATCTCATAGATTAAACGGCCTAACTCATGTACAACATAAAAAAGATAATAAATATCAGTTTCTTCACCTGAGAAATCAATGGAACCTTGTTTGCGTTCATAAATAACTTGATATGTTTTAGCCAAACGTATTCCCCCTCTCTTGCGAGACTTTATACTATTATCATATTCAAAGATAACGGGGGATTTGACAAAATTCGAAAAAAGAAAATCTAACATAAGATAGTAATTTAATGATTAAATTACGTACAGAATAATATCTGAAGATTTTCAAGATTTAGACGTGTAATCATGGTATAATAGTAGGAAACGTTTTCTTTAAAGGAGTGCTTAAGGATGAGTTTAATTTTATCAATTGATCAAGGGACAACGAGTACCCGAGCAATTGTTTTTAATAAAAAAGGCGAAGTAATTGAAAAGGCACAGCGTGAAATTACGTGCTTATATCCCTCATCAGGATGGGTTGAACAAGATGCAAATGAAATTTGGGTTTCAACGATGTCAGTAATTAGTTCCGTGTTATTATCGGGGAAAGTAGATGTGAGTCAAATCAAAGGAATTGGAATTACAAATCAACGTGAAACGACCATCATGTGGGATAAAGTCACAGGAAAACCACTTTATCATGCGATTGTTTGGCAGTCACGTCAAACGGATGCTATTTGCGAAAAGTGGAAAGAAAAAGGTTATGAACAAATGGTAAAAGAAAAAACAGGATTGCTCATTAATTCTTATTTCTCAGCCTCAAAAATTAGATGGATGCTTGATCATATCGAAGGAATTGAAGAAAAAATTGCACGTCATGAAGTGTTATTTGGAACCGTTGATAGCTATTTAGTTTGGAAGTTATCAGGAGGAAATGCCCATATTACAGATGTCACAAACGCTTCGCGTACGTTATTATTCAATATTTATACTGGAACATGGGATGATGACTTACTTGAGGCATTTGGTATCCCAAAATCCATTTTGCCAGAAGTTAGACAAACGTCTGAAATCTATACTTACACCCTTCCTCATATAACAGGACGTCCTTTGCCAATTGCAGCTGTTTGTGGGGATCAACAAGCTGCTTTATTTGGACAAATGTGTTTTCAAAAAGGTCAGGTTAAAAATACGTATGGAACAGGGTGTTTTGTTTTAATGAATACGGGTCATCAACCGATTGAGTCAAGTCATGGATTATTAACGACAATCGCTTGGAAACTTAATAATCAAACATATTATGCATTAGAAGGAAGTGTGTTTGTGGGAGGAAGTGCGATTCAGTGGTTGCGAGATGGTCTACGTATGTTTAAGGATGCAAAAGATTCGGAAACTTATGCTCAACGTGTCGGTGATTGTGGTGGTGTTTATGTGGTGCCAGCTTTTGTTGGTCTTGGAACACCGTATTGGGATAGTGAAGTTCGTGGCGGTGTGTTTGGATTAACACGCGGTACATCAAAAGAGCATTTTATTCGTGCCACACTTGAAGCGATTGCTTATCAAAGTAAGGATGTAATCATGGCCATGAAAGAAGATTTGAATGATGAAATTTTAGATTTAAAAGCGGATGGTGGTGCAACGTTAAATCAATTTTTAATGCAATTTCAAAGTGATATTTTAGGAGTTGAAGTTAGTGTTCCAAAAGTAACGGAAACAACTGCGTTAGGGGCTGCTTATTTAGCGGGACTTGCAACAGGTGTTTACGAGAATCTTGAAGAAATTGCAAGTTATGCCTCTGCACCAAAGCGCTATGATCCAAAATTATCTAAAGAAGATCGAGATGAACTTTATAGTGGTTGGCAAAAAGCGATTGAAGCAGTTAAACTCTTTAAATAAGTTTAAGAAGACGAATAATTGAGAAGACTTAGGAATGAGTCTGACGTTATTCGTCTTTTTTTGTTCATGAGGGATGGTATTAATTAAGAATGGAAGGTGATAAAATGGTCGATATTTTAATTATTGGATGTGGGATTGTTGGATCTTTAATGGCATATGAGTTATCAAAATATGATGTTAAAGTGGTGGTTGTTGATAAAGAAAATGATATTGCAAATGAAAGTACGATGGCTAATAGTGCGATTATTCATGCTGGATTTGATCCTATTCCTAACACATTAAAGGCTAAGTTGAATTTACTTGGAAAAGATTTATATGAACCGTTATGTAAAAGTTTAAAGGTTGGATATAAAAAGGTAGGTTCTTTAACAGTAGCAACGAGCGAAGAAGAAGTTAAAAAGCTTGAAATACTTGAATCGCGTGCCAAGGAAAATAAGGTGAAGGTCCGTTTAATCTCAGGTGACGAGGTTCGAGTTCTAGAGCCCCAATTATCTACCAATATTGTGAAGGGGTTAGTGTGTGAGGAGACGGCGATTGTTTATCCATGGGAAGTGGCAATTGCTGCGATGGAAGTTGCCTTAAATAATGGAGTAGAACTTCAGTTAAATACGGAAGTTTTGGCAATCCATAAGGGTGATAACTATGAGGTTCAAACGAGTAATGGCATGATTCAAGCGAAGATGGTGATTAATGCAGCGGGATTGTTTGGCTGTGAGGTTGGACGAATGATTAACCCTGAGTTCGAGTTTGAAATCCAACCACGACGTGGAACTTATTTTGTTTTAGATAAAGATTTTAATGCTATCTCGCGTGTTATTTATCCAACGCCAACTGAGCGTGGAAAAGGTGTCTTAATCGTACCAACGACTCATGGAAATACGTTGCTTGGTCCTGATTCAGAGATAGTGGATGATAAAGAGAATGTGGCAACAACGGTGGAGGCATACGATTATATTAAGGATCAGTTATCACGTATCTTACCACAGTTTCCCGCGACTCATGTGATGAGATCTTTTACAGGGTTACGCGCAAGTGGTAGTAGTGGTGATTTTTATATTCAACCCGATTCACGTTATGAAACGTTTGTGCATGTAATTGGAATTGAATCTCCTGGTTTATCAGCAGCTCCTGCGATTTCTAAATATGTTCTAGATTTTATTCGCCCCCATATTGAACTCAATGAAAAAGAATGGGATTCATCAAGACGTCCCTATGTGAATTTAAAGGCGTTAACTCGAGAGGAGAAGAATGCACTAATTCAAAAGAATCCTGCTTATGGACGAATGGTTTGTCGATGTGAGCAAATTACGGAAGGTGAAATCATAGATTCGATTCGACGTCATGCAGGGGCCACGACTGTTAAAGGTGTCAAAAAACGTTGCCGTCCTGGAATGGGAAAATGTCAGGGAAGTTTTTGCGAACCGTATGTCTTACAAATTTTAGCACGGGAGTTGAATCAGTGTGTGGATGAAGTGAATTACGATGAAGTCGGTACGAATATATTAGTTGAAGAAAAGTAAGTGAGGTGAAATAGATGTTACAATATGAGGTCGTTATTATTGGTGGCGGATCGGCTGGAATGGGTGCCGCGATTGGTGCTTGTGAAGGTGGTGCTAAAAAGGTCTTAATAATTGAACGAGATAGAGAACTTGGCGGTATTTTGCAACAGTGTATTCATAATGGATTTGGTTTGCATAAGTTTAAAGAAGAGTTAACGGGGCCACAGTATGCGAATCGTTATATCGAAAAGTTGAAGCAGTATCCGGTTGAAATTATGTTAAATACGATGGTAACGAATTTAACGAATGAGAAAATCATCACAATTTTGAACGAGCAAGGGGAGCAAGATATCAAGGCATCAGCCGTTGTTTTGGCGATGGGATGTCGTGAAAATAATCGCCAAGCTCTAAGTATTCCAGGAACTCGTCCCGTGGGTATTTTGACCGCTGGAACAGCCCAACGTTATTTAAATTTGGATGGTTATTTGGTTGGAAAGAAAGTTTTTATTGTTGGATCGGGAGATATTGGTTTGATTATGGCACGTCGAATGGCACTTGAAGGGGCAGAAGTTTTAGGGGTAGCTGAAATCATGCCATATTCAAATGGATTGACACGAAATATTGTGCAGTGCTTAGAGGATTTTAATATCCCACTCTTTTTATCTCATACCGTGACAGATATTAAAGGAAATCGACGTGTCGAGGGGGTGACGATTTCTGAGGTCGATGCTGATCGTCAACCGATTCTAGGTACTGAAAAACAGTTTGAGGTTGATGCAATTTTATTCTCAGTTGGTTTGATTCCGGACAATGGGTTAAGTAAAAAAGCAGGGGTCATCTTTGATCCCGCTACAAAGGGAGCTTGTGTTTTTGAAAATTTAGAGACGACGGTCAGCGGAATTTTTGCTTGTGGGAATGTGTTGCATGTTCATGATTTAGTTGATTTTGTATCGGATGAGGCAGAGCGTGCAGGATATTATGCTGCTTTATATGCGCTTGGTCATTTAGGTCATGATGATGGGGTGTTAGAAGTCAAGGCAGGAGAAGGAATCAAATATGCGCTACCTCAAAAAATTAGACCAAAAGAACTTGAGGCTTCACTTGAGTTAATGTACCGTGTGACAAAAAAGTATCAGCAAGCAATTGTTAATGTTGTTCAGGATGGAAAAATCGTTCATCAGTTGAAACGTCATGTATTGTTACCGGCAGAAATGGAAAAAATTAAAATTCCAACTGAAGTGTTAAATTCATCAGGTAAGGATTTAACGATTGAAGTCAAATGTCTATATAACTCCTGATAAGTTTTGTGTCGTTGAAAACTTTTAACGGGACTATCGTTATACCTCAGTATCAAAAGGGCTTAGATACTAAGCTAGATTATAAAAATATAAATTATATTTCAGTTTCTATTTAGGAGGAGCGTTACATGAGTCAAGCGTTAACGTGTATTGTTTGCCCGGTTGGATGTTCACTAAACATTGATGAAGAAGGGCATGTGAGTGGAAACCATTGCAAAAGAGGGCTAGCGTTTGCAAAGTCTGAAACAACGAATCCAACGCGCGTTGTGACAACGACGATTGCTATTGAAGGAGCGATTTATCGTCGCTTACCGGTTGTAAGTAGTCAGCCAGTCCCAAAATCTAAAATGATGGAGTTTGTTAAAGCAGTTCAATTAATAAAGGTAGAGGCGCCAGTAAGTTGTGGCGATGTGATTTTATCCGATGTGCTAGGGCTTGGAATTGATGTGATTGCTTCACGAACGCTCAAGAGGTGTCAGGATGTTAAATAAAAAAGTGAGTGTGGTGATAGATCGCCCACTTGGCTCAAGGCATCCGAAGCACGGGTTTTATTATCCGATTAATTATGGGTATATTCCTAATACGATTGGGGGAGATGGTGAGGAGATTGATGCCCATGTTATTGGAGAGTTTGAACCGCTCGAGACGTTTTGCGGGTATGTGGTTGCGATTATTCATCGTGAAGATGATGTGTAGGAGAAGTTAGTGGTATGCCGCGAGGTATCAAAATACAGCCAGTCTCAAATTGAGGCATTAGTTGAGTTTTGTGAACGATTTTTTAAGTCGAAGGTATTAATGGGGGATTTAGATGACAGGGGTGAAGATTCAAAGGTTAAGTGATTTAGGAAGTAATCGCATTAAAGAGGCAGCTCACTTTACTGTGCATCAGTTTCGTGAGATGTTTCTTTCAATTAGTGAGGATGAGGAGGCATTTATTTTATTGTTTATGAAGGCGATGGTCGTTGAACAATGTTTTGTTGCCATCGCAGAGGATAAGGTAGTTGGAATAGTTGGGGTTTCGACGCCTGTTAGAGGGGCTTTTGAGGTTAGTTTAAAGGAGGTACAAGGCTGTTTAGGTTTTTTTAAAGGATTAAAATTTTATTTTAATCTTGTAAATTCTGGACTGACATTAAAGCCTTATCAAATTTATATTAATACGTTAGCAGTTGATGAAGCGTATCGCCGTCTTGGAATTGGAACATTATTGCTTGAAGAATGTATGTTAAAATCATGTGGACATGAATATTTGTTAGATGTGATTGATGTGAATACAGGAGCGCTTAAGTTATATGAATCGTTAGGTTTTAAGGTTCTGAAACGTAAAAAACAGATGTTTGCGAAGCAGGCAGGCTTTAATGAGTGTATTTATATGAGTAAGCGATTAAGATAAAAAAGTAAAAGAATAGGTGAAAAGGAGTGGGGGAAAATTTGTTAATCCCCTCCTTTTTCTCTATTCTTTTTTTAGTTGATTGTGTATAATTTATTCATTATGTAAGGGAGGGAAAACATGGTAGGAACATTGGTGAATACAGGAGCGATTATCATTGGTGGAAGTTTAGGACTACTTTTTAGAAAAGGAATTCCAAGTAAACTAACAGATACAATTATGAATGGGTTGGCCTTATGTGTGTTGTATATCGGTTTTACGGGAGCTTTGAAGGGGGAAAATAGCCTTGTTATTATTTTTTCGATGGTCATTGGAGCCGTTATCGGTGAATGTTTGGATTTAGATGAGCGTGTTAATCAGTTAGGACTGTGGCTTGAGAGGAAGTTTAAAAAGGTTGATTCTAAGACCTCGATTTCAGAGGGGTTTGTGACGGCGAGTTTGTTGTTTTGTGTTGGAGCCATGGCGATTATCGGAGCTTTACAAGATGGATTAGTTGGAAATTATGATATGTTATTAACGAAGTCGATGCTTGATGGGGTTTCCGCCGTTATTTTTGTGTCAACGCTTGGAATCGGGGTTATTTTATCGGGTGCTTTTGTTCTGACTTATCAAGGCAGTATTTCGTTATTAGCCGGGGTATTAGCACCATTTTTAACGGATAGTGTGATTAATGAGATGACGTGTGTAGGATCTTTATTAATCATTGCACTGGGGTTCAATGTTTTGAAGATAACTCATATAAAAATTATGAATTTAGTTCCTGCCATTTTTATTCCTATCTTATTAGGGCTATTTCTTTAGATAAAAAAATGGCACTCTTATTGATGAAGGCAAAAAACGACAAAAAACTTGACTTATTGTCGTTATAATCAGTACAATATAAAAACTTTAGAGTTTGAAAGAGATAAGGTGAGATAAGTTTTTCATATTGTAAAAACTTTACTTTACGACTAGCAGGTGAGGGTTAGATTGCCTGTGGCAATTGATAGGAGGGCTTCATTATGTTAAGTGAACTTTAGGTCCTAGTTTTCTTTTAAAAAAGGGTGTTCCCGTGACTAAAGTTGGCCTTATTATCAAAAGACTTAGCGATTAAGTCAGACTCTAAAAATAAAGAAACATTTCTGTTTCTATAGATAAGGTGGGATAAGTTTTTCATACTAGAAAAACTATACTTTTCTTATCAACTGAGGAGACCACTGGACTAGGGGATACCTTAGTCTCAAAGAGGTTTAAATCCTGAGATGGATTTATAATTGTGAAATATAGATTGGAAGTGTAAGGAATGGTAGAAGCTGTTTTTGGAGAAAAGTTAGCCGATCAAACTTATATTGATCGAAAAGGTGTTTATGCAATTATTATGAATGAGAAGAATGAAGTTGCAACAGTCAAATTGCCACATGGATATTTCTTGCCAGGTGGTGGACTAGAAGGAGAAGAGAGTAAAGAGGCTTGTTTACGACGCGAGTGCTTAGAAGAACTCGGATGGGAAATTGAAATTAATGAGTATGTTTGCCAGGCGGCTAATTATCATTTTTCAATTTATCGTGACAAATATCTGTACTCAACAGGTTATTTTTATTTAGCAAGCAAAGTGGATGAAGTGACAGAACCGATTGAACAAGATCATGAATTAGTCTGGTTACCTCTAGAAGACTGCATTAGTGAATTGTTTCTTGACCATCAGGCTTATGCTATTGAAAAAGTATCACAAATGTTATAGCACAGGAAAAGAACATTCTATTGAATTAGAATGTTTTTTTATATATAAGAGCAGATAAGTTTTTCATCCTTAGAAACTTTTATTTTCCCTACCCGAGGGGGACTAATGGAGGAAAGCGATAGGTGAGTCATGTAGCCTAGGGAATCGGTTGTGCTCACTACGTTTGTTTAAAGAGAGAGAAATTTTTAGGATGAAATGAGTTTTTTTACATGTAAATTACATTATTGAATACCTCTTTTTATGCTATAATAGTAACAATTCTTGTGAAAAGGAGTGTTAATGATGATCGAAATATTAAAGTCTCGTCGTCGTAAGCTAGGAGCTAATATTAAAGACGATTCTATTATTGTATTATTCTCGGGAGAGGCTCCGGTTAGTTCAGGAGATCAACGTTATACTTATACACCACAACGTAATTTTTATTATTTAACGAATATTGACCGCCCTAAAATGGCTTATGTTTTAAAGAAAATGAATGGTGTGATTGAACATCATTTATTCATTGAGACTGTTTCAGAAGTCGAAGAAAAATGGACTGGAAAACGTTTAAGCAAAGAAGAGGCGCATGAGATTTCAGGAATTAAAAGTATCTTACCAATTTGTGAATTAGAAAATGTTTTAGGACGCTGGCTATTAAATGACCGCATTGAATCCATTTATTTAGATTTAGAGCGCGGTTCATATCATCATCCTGATACAGTGCAAATTGAATTTGCTAAACAATTAAAAGAGAAATATCCATTTGTACGTCTTGAAAATGTTTATCATGATATTACGAAATTACGTTTAATTAAGTCAGAAGATGAAATTGAAAATATGCGTACAGCGATTGAAAAAACACGAATCGGGATTGAAAGCTTAATGAAAGCTTCAAAGCCTGGGATGCTTGAGTATCAATTAGAAGCACATTATGATTTTGCAATTAAAACGGAAGGGGTTAAGAAAACCTCATTCCATACGATTGCAGCTTCAGGAGTTAATGCAACAGTGCTTCATTATGATAAAAATGATTCTGTGTGCCAAGACGGAGATTTAATTTTATTTGACCTTGGATGTGAGTGGAATTATTACTGTTCAGACATTTCACGTACCTTCCCGATTAACGGAAAGTTCACGGATCGTCAACGCGCCGTTTATCAAGCAGTTTTAGACGCACAATTAGCAACCATCGAAATTATTAAACCGGGTCTTCCAATGGCAGAAGTTAATGAGTTTGCCCGTCGTAAATTAGCTGAAGGATGTAAAAAACTTGGCTTAATTGAAAAAGATGAGGAAGTTTCACGTTACTACTACCATGGAATCGGACACTATTTAGGACTTGATACACATGATGTTGGAGGTCGTGGGGGTGTCTTACAACCAGGTATGGTTATTACGATTGAACCAGGATTATACATTGAAGAAGAAGGAATCGGAATTCGTATTGAAGATGATATCTTAGTTACAGAAGATGGATATGAAAACTTATCAAAAGATATCATTAAATCAATCGAAGACATTGAAGCCTTTATGAACTAAATAAAAAAACATCTCGCACAGAGATGTTTTTTTGTGCATATTATTTGATAATAATTATCATTGTTGGTAAACTTTAATTACAGTAGTTGATAATAATTATCAATTATAACTAAATGAGGTGATTGAAATGAAATTTATGATGGACATTAGAGAAAAAACGTCTTTACTACATAGTGCAGCAGAACATACAGGATATATTAAGAAGTTAGTAGATGGAGAGGCATCGGTTGAGGGATATGCAGAGTACCTTTATAATCTAGAAAAAATGTATCAAGCCATTGAAAAGGCACTTGATGAAAATGAACAAAATGAAGTCGTCAAACCATTTGTGACAAAAGAACTATATCGTTCTGAATTAATGCGTCAAGATTTAGCCTTTTTATTAGGAGATAAATTATCATCAATGCAACCATTAGCATCAACGGAAGCATGTGTGGCCAAAATTGAAGCTTTATCAACCTCACAACCTGAATTAGTGGTTGCTTATGCTTATACAAGATTTTTAGCTGATTTATTTGGAGGACGTATGTTCTTATCCCTCTTAAGTACAAGCTATAAAATTGACCAACGAGCTTTAAATTATTATCAATTCCCAGAAATTAATGATTTACGAGGATACGTGATGAAATATCACAACATGTTAGCGGATATTCAACTATCTGATGAGATGAAGATTGATTTTATTAATGAAGTTAACAATGCTTATATCTATAACTTAGCTATTTCAAATGAATTAGATGCAAAGTTAAAATAAGATGAATGGATTAATCTTAATTGAGCTAAGCAATGTTTTGAGAAAATATTAAATGGAATACCTATAATAGAAATAGAATACCAAGCGTTTGTAAAATAAAAAGGGAGTTCGTCTTAGAGACGGACTCCCTTTTTTCGATCTTTAAAAATAGTGGTGGCAAATTTAACGAAGTATTTAGAGAAAGGTAAAAATAGTAGGACGGTGACGAGATTAAAGACAAGTTGAGCATTGGCGATTTGACGTTCAGGAGACGGACTAAAGGTGGCGGTAAAGTCGATGAGTAGGCTAATGAATGGCAGAAAGAGTAGTGTTCCTACCAAGTTAAAAGTAAAGTGAATCAGTGCCGCTTGTTTTCCAGCTGTATTTCCTCCTAAACTTGATAATATGGCTGTCATACAAGTTCCAATTTCATGTCCAAATAAAATAGGAATTGCGGTATATAAAGAAATCGCACCGGTGGAAACAAGTGAAATAAGGATAGCGGTGGATGCAGATGAACTCTGGATGAGGAAAGTAATCGACATTCCAAGAAGTAGACAAAGGATAAGATTGCCTTGGACGTTGAAAATCAATTGTTGAAAGAGGGTAGACTCAACAATCGGGCTCATGGCTGTTTTAACCATTTGAAGCCCAAGAAATAATAGTCCAAAGCTAAATAAAAAATATCCAATTTGGTGAAAGGGTCTTTTTTTAAAGCAGACAATGATACAGGTTCCTACGCAGATAAAGTAAGGAATAAAATCCGTTAAATTTAAGGTGATTAATTGTGTCGTCACAGTGGTTCCAAGATTGGCTCCCATAATAACACCTGTGGCTTGTAATAAGCTCATCAGACCTGAATCAACGAGTCCGACAACTAATACAGTAATAGCTGAGCTACTTTGAACGAGCGCTGTGAAAATCGCACCAAGGAGCGCCCCTTTATAAGGGGAGGTAATGGTTGTTTTGAAGATGGTCTTTAGTTTATCTCCAGCTAGTGATTTAAGAGCGTGACTCATTTGTCTCATTCCATACAAGAATATGAGTAACCCACATAATAAGTTTAAAATAATCGGGATGGTGTGCATAATGTACCTCCAAAAATTGAGTTCTTTTTAGAGTGTACGATCTTGATTTTTAAAATAGTCTATCTTTCGCTCGACTAATTATTATCGAACTTTTGATTAAAAATGAAAATTCTTGTCCATAATGAGGTAGTCGAAGAGAAAGGGATGACGTTTAATGAATAATATTTTATTTAAAATGATAGAAATTGAAGATATGTTAATGAAACGAATGGAAAATGGAAGTTATACCGATCAATTAGTTTGCCAAATTCAACTGAACACATTAGAGTTGTTCAAACATTATCCGATTCGCAGTTATGAAGAATCGCAAGATGTGTTAAGACAAATGGATTTAGTTTTTGGTATTTCATATTGATAAGTCTAGATAAGTCTTTCACACTTAGAAACCTTTTATCTAAACGATAAGGGAACTTAGGACTAAAAAGATTAAGTATTGAGACTGATTTCTAATTGTGGAATAAAACTCGTTTTTATATAGATAAAAAAAACAAGCTAACGTAAATTTAGCTTGTTTTTTTATGGTTTATTTGATTGAATTATCACTTAAGTTTAAGATATATTCAGCGATATTGATTGAGTGGTCTCCGATACGTTCAAAGTTTGAAATAGCATCTAAGAATACGGCACCACTATGAGCATTACATTTATTTTCACTTAAACGCTTAATGTGTTTATCACGTAATAATTCTTCTAAGCGATCGATATTCTCTTCAAAAATCACCGTATCATTTGCTTTTTGACGGTTGTTGTTTTTGTAACTTGCATAAGATGAATTAATAGATTCTAATGTGTAGTTATACATTAATTTTAATTCTTCAATTGCGTCAGATGTGAATGATAATTTACTTGTTGCCACTTCTTCAGCAAGCTCTGCAATGTTTTTACTATGATCTCCGATACGTTCAATATCACTTACAATCTTAATCATCGAAGCAATACGATTTGTATCTACCTCTGTGATATCGTGTGATGAAATCGAAACTAAGAAAGAAGAAAGATCACGTTCCATACGATTGATTTCTGATTCATTTTCATATATTTTTCTGTAGTCTGTAGTTTTTCCATCCATTAATGCATTAGTTGCTAGCGTTAAGTTTTCTTTCGCTAGATCATACATGGTTAAGCTTTCTTGGAAAGCTTGCTCAAATGCAATGGCAGGAGTTTCTAAGAAACGACGGTCAAGGCGATTAATAGACGCTTGTTCACCTTCTTTGTCTTTAAGTGCTAAGTTAGCTAACTTAACAAATACACCAGCAAAAGGTAGTAAGATAATCGCATTTACAACGTTGAAGATTGTATGAGCATTTGCGATTTGCTTATCAATGTCACCACCCATATGAGTCACGATATTTGATAAGATACCGATTAGTGGTAAGAAAATCAGGGTTCCAATTAAGTTAAATGACAAGTGAATGAAAGCCGCTTTTTTGGCAACTTTATTTGCATTTAAACTTGATAGTAAAGCAGTAACACATGTTCCGATATTATTACCAAATAGGATAGGAATTGCAACTTGCAAACTAATTGCTCCTGTTGCGGCTAATGATAATAAAATCGCTGTTGAAGCCGAAGAACTTTGAACGACAGCAGTCATAACGGCCCCGACTAAAATTCCTAAGAACATATTTCCTTCAAGGGCTATAATTAAGTCTTGGAAGAATGTTGTTTGAGCAATTGGACTCATTGCATCCTTCATTGCTGTTAATCCCATGAATAGTAAACCGAATCCGAAGATAATTTTTCCGATTTCTTTTCGGTTTTGTTGCTTCATGAATAGGATTAGTGCAGCCCCGATGATAATAAATAGTGGAATATAGTCATCGATTTTGAATGTAATTAATTGACCTGTAATTGTTGTTCCAATATTAGCCCCCATAATGACCCCTACTGCTTGGTATAGGCTCATTAATCCAGCGTTTACGAAACCAACGACCATAACGGTTGTAGCACTACTACTTTGAATAATTGCTGTGACGATTGTTCCTACTAATGCCCCTTTTAATGGATTCGTGATGGCTTTATCGAAGAATGATTTCAGCTTTGAACCAGCTGCATTTTCAAGACCATCTCCCATAAACTCCATTCCAAATAGGAATAGGGCTAGTCCACTAAATAGACCTAAAAAGATGTTGATGTAATCCGACATACAGTAACCTCCATATTTTATCCTGTTCAATCATACTACAAAATCCTACAATTGAAAATAATATGTTAGTAATAAAGACTCATATTTGGAGTCATTTTAAATTGAATTTATAATTTTTTAAATATTTTAATTTTTTGTGTTAAAAAAACACAAAAAAAAGGTATAATTATCAATTTGTGTAACTGAGAAAAATGCGTTATTAATAGGATAAAATTTTACATGTTAAATTAATTTTGATAAAAAAACGCGTATGTATACAACTTTTATATCGAAAACTAATAGAGATTAATTACAAATTGACTGGATTCAAGAAGAAGATTATTATATCATTTGGTTTTGGAATGTGAATTTAGTATAATAAAGTTACTTTGAAAAGTTAATTGATTTGAGTGGAGGAAATAAAACATGCAAAAACCTGTTTTAAACATATCAGAATTACGTGCAAATGTTGAAGATAAAGAAATTTTAAAAGGCGTAAATTTAGAAATTAAGGGTGGAGAAGTTCATGCGATTATGGGTCCTAATGGGACAGGTAAATCAACACTATCTTCAACCATTATGGGGCATCCTAAATATAAAGTAACAAGTGGAAATGTTACATTAAATGGTGAAGATGTATTAGCGATGTCAGTTGATGAGCGTGCTCGTGCCGGATTATTCTTAGCGATGCAATATCCTGCAGAAGTTCCAGGTGTGACAAACTCAGACTTCTTACGTACAGCCATGCAAACACGTATGGAAGAAGGAAAAGACGTTCCTTTATTTAAATTTATCCGTGAATTAGATAAGAGCGTTACAAAACTTGAAATGCGTGAAGATTTACCTCACCGTTATTTAAATGAAGGATTCTCTGGTGGAGAGAAAAAACGTAATGAAATCTTACAAATGATGATGTTAAAACCAAACATTGCAATTTTAGATGAGATTGATTCAGGGCTTGACGTTGATGCATTACGTATTGTTGGAGAAGCTGTTAACTCAATGCGTTCTGAAAACTTTGGATGCTTATTAATCACTCACTATCAACGTTTATTAGACCACATTAAACCAGATTTCGTTCACATTATGATGAAAGGTCGTATCGTTCGTTCTGGTGGACCTGAGTTAATTGAACGTATCGATCGTGAAGGATACGATTGGATTAAAAAAGAATTAGGAATTGAAGATGAACGTGTGATCATTCCTGAAGAAGGTCGCAAAGTGGTTTCAATCGGAACTTGTGCAACTAAGGAAATGTTAGATCTATAACAATTAGTGCTTGATTGAAAAAAACAATAAATTAATGTTATAGATGAAAGGGGCAAAGAACTGATGATACAGTTACCAACATGGGTACAACAGATGCAAACAGAGGCGCAGTCTGTTATGCCGTCTTTAAAATTACCAAAAGCAGACCGTACAATAATAAAAAACTGGGCGTTTGAAGCTATTGAAGTTCAAACACCATCTACATATAACAATGAAATTCCGAGTGCTGTGGCACATTTAGTATCAACTGAAGATCAAAATGTTGTGATTTTATGCGATGGAAAGATCGTGTATCAAAATTTAGGAATAGCTTTTGATGGAGTTATTATTGCTAATTTAGAAGAGGCACTAACGAAACATGAAGCGATTTTTAAACCTTACTTTATGAACGTAGCGTCGGTTGACACAAATCGTTTAACAGCATTACATATGGCACATTTAAATAGTGGATTATTTATTCACGTCCCTAAAAATAAAGTGGTCAAAGAAGCCTTAAACGTTATCTATTTACAAGAAAATGGTTCTTTATTTAATCA
Organism: Turicibacter sanguinis; assembly: GCF_013046825.1. Lineage (NCBI taxonomy): Bacteria > Bacillati > Bacillota > Erysipelotrichia > Erysipelotrichales > Turicibacteraceae > Turicibacter > Turicibacter sanguinis. The sequence continues at coordinate 1,829,040 of NZ_CP053187.1, forward strand.
CACTCTGATTGTGGCGGAGCCAAATTCTGAATTCAAATACATTGAAAACTACTGCAACACAGTTTCAGGAAACATTAATGTCATCTCAGAAACTGTTGTAAAAGAAAATGCTCAAGTTGACTATGCGGCAATGGATCGCTTAACGAGTGAGACATTAGCTTACAATTTACGCAAAGCAAGGGTAGAGGCTAATGGTCGTCTTCTTGTTTCTCTTGGAGCTTTAAATGATGGAAATACAGTTTCAGAAAACTTAGTTTCATTAGTTGGACAAGGGGCACACGCAGAAGTGAAAACAGTAGCGATTGCAGAAGGTTCACAAAAACAAAATATTACGGTTAATATTGAACATTTAGCACCGTTTACTGAGGGACATATTGTAAATCATGGTATTTCTAAAGATGATGCTCAATTAACATTTAATGGAATTGGGAAAATTCATAAAGGAATGAATGGTTCTAATGCACAACAAGAAAGTCGTGCAATGATTTTATCAGAAACGGCTCGTGCTGATGCTAATCCAATTCTTTTAATTGACGAGTATGATGTGAAAGCAGGACATGCGGCTGGTGTTGGAAAAATTGATGAAGAACAATTATATTATTTAATGAGTCGTGGATTAACTCGTCGTGCAGCGGAAGTCTTAATTATTTATGGGTTCTTAATGCCATTTATTGATGAAATCCGTAACGAGTCAATTAAAGCTGAATTTGAAAAAGTAATTGCGCGTAAAATCAACGCGTAACGAGGTGAATCAAATGACATTAGACATTAATCGCATTCGAGAAGATTTTCCTATTTTAAAAGAAACAATGAATGGTCGTCCGCTTGTTTATTTAGATAGCGGAGCTACAACGCTTAAACCACAAGTCGTGACAGATGCAGTTAATTATTACAATACGAAAAAAACGTCTAACGTGCACCGTGGTGTTTATCAATTAAGTAACGATGCGACTGAACTATATGAGGGAGCTCGTGAAAAAGTAAAGAATTTATTAAATGCTAAAAAAGTAGAAGAGATTGTCTTTACAAAAGGAGCGACTCAGGCTTTAAACTTAGTCGCTCAAAGTTATGGGTTATATAATTTAAAACCAGGAGACGAAGTGATTGTTTCAGAGCTTGAACATCACAGTAGTTTTTTACCTTGGCAACATGTAGCTCGTGTAACAGGGGCAGTCCTTAAGTTTATCCCACTAGATGAAACAGGACATATTACAGTTGAAAACTTTAAAAAAGTATTAAGTGACAAAACAAGAGTTGTTGCGATTAATTATGTTTCAAATGTAATGGGATACATCTCACCAATTAAAGAGATTACAGCATTAGCACATGAAGTAGGGGCTATTGTTTCAGTTGATGCGGCACAAGCTGTTCCACATATGAAAATTGATGTTCAAGATTTAGATTGTGATTTCCTATCATTCAGCGGTCATAAAATGTGTGGACCAACAGGTGTTGGAGCATTATACGGAAAATATGAATTATTAAATGCAATGGAACCGATTGAATTTGGTGGAGAAATGATTGATATTGTTGGAGAAGTAACTTCAACATGGAAAGATGCACCATACCGCTTTGAAGCGGGAACACCCGTGATTGCAGGAGCGATTGGACTTGGAGCGGCCATTGATTATTTACAATCCATTGGATTTGATGAAATTGCACAACATGAATATGAATTACGTCGTTATGCTTTAGAAAAGTTAGAAGAGCTGGGAGGCATCACCATTTTCAATAAAGATGCAAAAACGGGTATTATTTCATTCAATATTGATGGAGTACATCCTCATGATGCTGCTACGATTTATGATGCCGAAGGAGTATGTGTTCGTGCAGGACATCATTGTGCTCAACCTTTAATGGGATGGTTGTGTCAACCTGCAACACTTCGTGCAAGTTTCTATTTATACAATACAAAAGAAGAAGTGGATGCATTTATTGAAGCCACTCGAAAAGGAAAGGAGTTTTTCGACGGTGTCTTTTTCTAATTTAGAACAATTATATCGCCAAGTGATTATGGACCATTATAAAAATCCACGTAATAAAGGATTATTACAACAAGATGGATATCATGAGGTACATTTAAAAAATCCAACCTGTGGAGATGACATCACAGTTCAAGTTAAAGTTGAAGATGGAAAAATCATCGATCTACGTCATGAAGGAACTGGATGTTCTATTTGTTGTTCATCAGCTTCTGTTATGTCTCAAACATTGAAAGAGAAAACATTAGAAGAAGCTCAAGAGATTACAAATAACTTCTATGAACTTGTCAAAGGTAATGAGTTTGATGAAGATTTAGATATGGGAGATGCACCTGTTTATCAAGGTGTTTCTAAATTCCCGGCACGTGTAAAATGTGCAACCATTTCATGGAAAGCTGCTGAGCAAGCATTAAATGAAATGAAAAAATAACACCACTTAATTTCTATTGAGTGGTGAGACGCCAAAATGAAATGGAGGGTTACCGGGTGAGTGCTGAAGTACAAGAGAAAAAACACGAAATTGAAGGCATCGTAACCGATTATAAGTACGGATTTAAAACGGACTATAAAAATATCAAAGATACAGGTAAGGGAATTTCAGAAGCAGTTGTCCGTGAAATTTCTGAAATTAAAGGTGAACCTGAGTGGATGTTAGAGTATCGCTTAAAAGCATATAATCATTTTGCGAAAACTCCAATGCCTGAATGGGGACCGGATTTATCTGAAATTAATTTTGATGATTATACATATTATATTAAACCATCTGAAAAAACTGAAAATAGTTGGGATGAAGTTCCAGATGAAATCAAAGACACGTTTGACAAATTAGGAATTCCTGAAGCAGAAGCAAAATTCTTATCAGGAGTTTCAACTCAATATGAATCAGAGGTTGTTTATCATAATAATCAAAAAGAATTAGAAGAAGCTGGTGTTATCTTCATGGATACAGATTCAGCTTTAAAGCAATATCCTGATTTATTCAAAGAATATTTTGGAAAAGTTATCTCGTATGCAGACAATAAGTTCTCAGCGTTAAACAGTGCCGTATGGTCAGGTGGATCATTTATTTATGTTCCTAAAGGTGTTAAGATTGAAAAACCATTACAATCATATTTCCGTATTAATACAGAAAGTATGGGGCAATTTGAGCGTACATTAATTATTGTTGATGAGGGAGCAGACATTCACTATGTAGAGGGATGTACAGCACCAACCTATTCAGCAGATTCATTACACTCGGCTGTCGTTGAAATTTATATTCGTAAAGGTGGACGTTGCCGTTATTCGACGATTCAAAACTGGTCAAATAATATCCTAAATTTAGTAACAAAACGTGCCGTATGTGAAGATTATGCACATATGGAATGGATTGATGGAAATATCGGTTCAAAAATTACAATGAAATATCCTGCATGTGTCTTAAAAGGAGAAGGAGCAAAAGGAACAACTATTTCGATTGCTTTCGCTGGAGAGGGACAAATTCAAGATGCAGGAGCTAAAATGATTCACTTAGCCCCTAATACATCTTCAACAATTATCTCTAAATCATTATCACGTAATGGTGGAAATGTAACATACCGTGGAATTGTTGAACATGGGAAAAATGCAAAAGGTGCTAAATCACACGTTGAATGTGACACACTCATCTTAGATAATGTTTCTAAATCAGATACAATTCCTTATAACATCGTTAAAAATGATGATGTAACTATTCAACATGAAGCAACTGTTTCAAAAGTCTCTGAAGAACAATTATTCTACCTAATGAGCCGTGGTTTAACGGAAGAGCAAGCAACAGAAATGATTGTTATGGGATTCATTGAACCATTCGCAAAAGAATTACCAATGGAATACGCAGTCGAACTTAACCAATTATTAAAACTAGAAATGAACGGATCGATTGGCTAATCCTGAGTAAAGGTGATTTAAACTACACAAACGCTCAGTTAGTGTTATTTAAAAGGTCGAGAAGAATAATCAATCTACCTTCTGATTTCTTTTATACTTAATGTTTTAGTGATCGTTTTAAAAATATACAAAAGCTAGTAGGCAATTCTGTCTACTAGCTTTTTTTCTTGAAACTGTTAATTTTGTTTTTGTATGAACTTGTCGAAAAAACTAAAACTATAAAAGAAAGGAGTGATTATTATGTGTCAAAAAAATGTTGGACGCCTAGATTCATATGTTCGTATTAGTGCCGGTTTAATGATGATTAGTTTAGGGATTATGAAACATAAAGGATGGTTAGCGGCTATGGGTAGTATGAAAGTAGCCGAAGGGATTACTCGTTATTGTCCAATCCTTGATTTATGTCATTTTACAACACTAAGCGACGATGAATTGTTAGAAGAGGTTTTACTTGAAGAAGCGTTAGAATGTGCTATCGATGATGCTTGCGGTTGTGGATGTGACGATGACTTTGATGATTATGATGAATTAGAAGATGAACATGATTGTCATTGTTGCCATCACGATATCGAAGATTACGCAGAAGAAGGAATGTAGTTAAAAAAAGAGCACCACTTGTCATTTTAAACAAGTGGTGTTTTTTTAGGATGTAAAAAGAAGCTGAGAAAGTCTCAATTTCTTTTTATTTTATAGTGGAAAATCATCTACCTCTAAATCTCGGTTTGGATTCGTATTAGGTTCAGAAATTTCTTTTAAAGCTATTTCTGCTCTTCCATCGGTTAGTTGATGAACGGCAAGATCTCCAAGAGAAATCATTCCTACTAATTTTTGATCATGATCGACGACTGGGAGACGTCTAACCTGTTTATCTGCCATTAAAGAGATTGCTAATCCAACTTCTGAATGTTGTTCAATTGTATAAACTGGATGAGTCATGATATCTTCAATTTTGGTACTCATCGGAAGAATATCAGCAAATACACGAATGACAATATCGCGGTCTGTTACTAGTCCAATGACTTTTGAGTTTTCATCGATGACAGGAATCGAACCGACATTATGTTTTTTCATAAGACGAGAGGCGTTAAGAACCGTTTCAGTTGGTGTTAAGGCTTCAATGCCATCGGTCATAAATTGTTTTACTTCCATAAACAAAACTCCTTGTATTTAAATTTCGTTTTTAGTTTACTCAATCAAAGATGAGTTATGCTTTTATTTCTAGAAAACATAAAATAGTGTCACTAAACTAGGCTTTTTGTATAGATTATAGAGAGGTGATTGAAGTGTTACATGTAAATAAAATTAACATTGAAGGTTATGAATTTTTAACTTATGAGGTAGAGTTACCTAAAACAACTCTCTTTATCGTGTCACATGAAAAAGTAGGATATATCATGTGTGCTGCACTCGATATTGATTTCTTTAACAATTCTCCTAAATTAATTGCACGTAAAATTATTGCAGGACGCGCAGAAGGGGTTCGTAGTATTGAACAACTTTTAGATGCTCCACTTGCCAAGGTAACGGTTGCAGCTGATGAAATGGGAATTAAGGTTGGAACGATTGGTAGAGATGCCCTAGTTCTAATGGCTAAAAGTTTAGAAGAATAATAAATTTTAAAAGACTGTTTTCAATGGAAAAAACAGTCTTTTTTGCATACTTTTTAGGTAATTGTTCACTCTAAAGAATGAATAGTATTTTGGTAAATTTTTGACGCTATTAATCTAAAGGTCAAAAGGATACTCATTGATTTCGTTATAATAGAGGTGAATTGAATGAAGAAATGGATTGGTTGGTTACTAGTATTAGTTGTCATTTTAGTGTTAGGAGGATTTCTTTTAAGTCGTCCAAAAGACGTGTTATACGATCATGTGCAGGCAACAACGCAAGATTTGACGACCTATTATAGTTTTAGCGGGAATGTCGAAGCAAAAGATGCACAGTCCTTAATTTCAACAACAATGTTTCAAGTAAATGAAATTCTAGTTGAAGAGGGACAGTGGGTTGAAAAAGGAGAAGTATTATTAACAACGTCTCAAGGTATGAAATTAGAAGCAAGCGTATCAGGTGAAGTGTCAACGATTTATGTACGTGAGGGAGATTTAGTGACAAGTGGTACCCCTCTAGTAGATGTGACGGATTATGAACACTTACAGATTAAAGTTAAGGTGGATGAATATAATATTATCCCGGTATCGGTTGGAAAAGAAGTGAGTGTTCATGTGAATGCGTTAAATCAAGATTATTCTGGTAGTATCTCTCATGTGACGAAAGAAGCACAAATCAGTAGTGGGATTGCCTACTTTATAGCGACAGTTGATATCGAAGAAAATGCGAATTTATATATTGGAATGTCATCAGAAGTGAAGCTTGTCAATGAAAGTGTGACAGATGCCATTGTTTTACCGATGGATGCTATTCAATTTAAATCGGATGAAACACCTTATGTTTATTACCAAAATGAAAATGATGAAGTGATAAGCAAAGATATTACGGTTGGGATCAGTGATGGTGTCTATGTGCAAGTGTTGAGTGGCGTTAATCAAGGTGAGGACATACTAGTTCCTAAAGCTATCGAAATTAAGACCCCTTTTGAAATGATGAAGCACTCGAATAAATAGAGGTGAATCAGATGTCAGAAGAAATTCTATCAATGAAAAGTATAGTCAAGTCCTATGTGCTAGGGGATGAGGAGCAAGTTGTTTTAAAAGGCATTAACTTCCGTGTTAATGAAGGAGAATTTGTCTCTATTTTAGGGCCATCTGGTTCTGGAAAATCGACGATGATGAATATTATTGGCTGCTTAGACTGTTCGACCAGTGGTTCATATATTTTATCAGGACAAGATATTAAAGATTTAAATGAAAATGAATTGGCGGATATTCGTAGTCATGAAATTGGATTTGTTTTCCAATCGTTTCAATTGCTACCAAGATTGACGGCTTTACAAAACGTTGAGCTTCCAATGATATATGCAGGAATTCCATCACATGAACGAAAAGTAAGAGCAAAGGAAATGCTTGAACGAGTTGGACTTGCTAATCGTATCCATCACTATCCTAATCAATTATCTGGTGGGCAACAACAACGTGTTGCGATTGCAAGAGCTATTTCTACAAATCCAACGATTTTATTAGCAGATGAACCGACTGGAGCATTGGATCAAAAAACAAGCCATCAGGTGATGTCATTATTTAAAGAATTAAATCAAGAAGGTCGGACAATTATTATGATTACACATGATGAAACGATTGCCAAAGAAGCATCAAGAATCGTGCGGATTTTAGATGGAAACCTCTTAGAGGAGGTGATAAATCGTGTTTAAAGAAAGTATCATTATGTCTTGGCAAAATATCATTTATAATAAAATGCGTTCCTTTTTAACGATTTTAGGGATTGTAATTGGAGTTAGCTCAATTATTGCCCTTATCTCGATTGTAGAAGGCGTAACAATGGAAGTGACAAGTCAATTTTCTGAACTAGGTGCAAATAAATTAACGATTCAAGCAAAAGGCACGCCATTAAAAAAAGGATTAACCGATTATGAAGTACAATTATTAGCCGATATTGATGGGGTTAATGGTATATCTCCGACAATAAGCACGACAACCTCTGTTGTAGGAAACGGACAAGTCCATGATAAAGTGACAATCGAAGGAAAAAATGCTTCATACTTTAAGTATAATCAGTTGGCATTAAAAAGTGGGCGATTACTTAATTCGATTGATTTATCTCAACAATCAAATGTCGCTTTAGTCAGCGAGTCGCTTGCAGATACCTTGTATTTTGGTGAACAACCGATTGGGCAGTATCTGTTAATTAACGGAATTTCTTATCGGATTGTTGGGGTTTTAGAAAAAACAGATCAAATGGATATGATGTCTTCAATGTCAGGTAAGCAGTCAGAAAATAGAGTGATTGTGCCGTATCAAAATTTAATGGGATTAGTGGGCCTCAATTGTATTAATAATGTTGAAGTTTATATGCAAAATAATGCAAATGTAGATGAAATTATTGGGAAAGTTGAGCTAATTTTAAATCAAGCATTTAATTACAAAGAGAATAGCTATAGCATCATTAACATGGAGGGGTTACTTGATACAATTCAAAGTATGAATTCGATGATGACCATGATGCTCGTTGGGATTGCCTCGATTGCGTTATTAGTCGGAGGGATTGGGATTATGAATATGATGCTTGTTTCTGTCACAGAGCGTACGATGGAAATCGGACTTAAAAAAGCCTTAGGAGCAAAGCCTCGAAGTATTCAACTTCAGTTTTTAATTGAGTCGATTTTTCTTTCGTTATTTGGTGGAGTTGTAGGATTAGTACTCGGAGTTATGATTGCTTTTGTAGTGGCCTTTATTATTGGATTTACACCGAGCATTTCTACTAATTCGATTGCATTGGCTTTACTATTTTCAGGTGGGGTAGGGGTGATATTTGGTTTAGCTCCTGCTAGAAAAGCAAGTCAATTAAATCCCATTGATGCTTTACGAAGAAGTTAAAAGTCTATCAATCACCTATACCTTTTTTTAGAGGAGGACATATATTAAAAATAGGAGCAAACTATCTTATTTTTAAACTTGTAACTAGTCCCCCTAATACAGGATATCTTTGCTTTAAACGTTTGGATAGATTCCAACAATATCCTGTTTGCAAATAGAAAGAGTGATAGATATGGTCTTAATTGGATTTTTGCATCATAATAAAAATCCACAAAACGTAGAGAAAGCTGTATATGTAGCCAAAGCAGCCAAAGCACAGCAGGTAGAAATGATTTATTTCGGTACTGAAGATGTTGATTTAAAAGAACAGACAATTAATGGGTATATCTTACAAAAAGATGAATGGGTAAGAGTGACATCTCCATTTCCACAGGTGATTATTAATGCAGGAAGCCCTCATAAATTTGATAATAACATTATCAGTGCTTTAAAACAAAAAATTCCTTTTACAAGTGTTCCAATCGGTAATAAAATGGAAGTTTACACGCGAATTAAACAATCGAAAAAGTTTACATCGTATTTAATTCCAACAGAAAGTGTGTATAAAGTAGAAGATGTTCAACGATTTTTATCAAAGCATCATCAAGCCATTTTAAAACCAATTAATGGTCATCAGGGAGAAAATGTATTATACATAGAGAAAAAAGGGCACGAATATATCATCAATGATAAAGGATATATTAATCAATACAATGAAAGATGGTTCGCTTCTTATATAAAAAAACGATTGGCTAAACGTAAATATTTAATTCAGGTTTATATTCATTCAACAACAAAAGATGGTTTTGCTTATGATATAAGGTTACATATGATTAAAAATAAGGATGGAGAGTGGCAAACTCCTATCATATTTCCACGGGTTTCAACGACAAAGAGTGTTGTAACAAATTGTGCGAGTGGTGGAAAGTATGTAGAACCTTATGAATTTTTATCACAAAATTTTTCGATAAAAAGATATCAAATAAAGCGAACACTTGAAGTGTTTGGAATTGAGTTATCAAAACATTTAGATCAGTTACAGATCCAACAAAAAAAACAAGTCTTTGATGAACTTGGAATTGATATTGGGATTGATAGTCGAAATTATATTTGGATTTATGAAGTCAATTGGCGTCCAGGATTTATTTATCCTACAGAAAATGAAGATAGCGTGATTGCTAAAAATTTAGTAGAGTATGCTATCACCTTAATTAAATAGGCTTAACAAAGAAAGTCTTTTAAGACGAGTTTCGTTTTAGAAGATTTTTTTTGTTAAATCTAATTAAAATTGTCTGAAAAAACCGTATAAAAACAAATTAAATACAAATTTAGACAAATCAAGCGCCTGGCTTTAGATATAATAAAAAAGATGTTTAAAAGGGTATCTTAAATAAAAACATGTAAATGTTTACAATTTAAAAGGATACCTTTACAGGGATGATATTAGTTATAATAAAGATATATTCTGTAAGCAGAATGATGAACAAGGGGGATATCAATTATGATTGAATTTACATCAGGTGATCGTTATTTATTTAATGAAGGAACACATAAACAACTATATAAGAAGTTTGGATCTTTTGTTGTTCGTGATAATGAAGAAGTGTTGGGAACGTATTTTTGTGTTTATGCACCACATGCTTCAAAAGTTTGTGTAGTAGGGGATTTTAATCATTGGAATGGAACGCATCATGAGATGCGAAGAGATGATGGGATTTGGTCATTGTTTATTCCAGGAATTGGTGAAGGTTCTATCTATAAGTATGAGATTGTAACGGCTTTTGGTCAAACCATTTTAAAGGCTGATCCATATGCCTTTTATGCGGAACAACGTCCAAATACGGCTTCTATTGTTTATGATATTGAGGGGTTTGAATGGACAGATGCAGAGTGGGCGAAAAAACGTCAATTTTCGAATATTTTTGAGGAGCCATTAAATATTTATGAACTTCATTTAGGATCTTGGAGACGTAATAAAGAATTAGTAGAGTCTGAAACGTTTCATAGCTATACTGAAATTATGGATGAGTTAATTGAATATGTTTTAGAGCATAGTTATACGCATATTGAATTGATGCCTTTATATGAGCATCCATTTGATGGGTCATGGGGATATCAAGCAACAGGATACTATGCGGCAAGTAGTCGTTATGGTGAACCAAAAGATTTAATGATGTTAATTAATCGTTGTCATGAAGCGGGAATAGGGGTCATTATGGACTGGGTACCAGGACATTTTTGTCGTGATGCTCACGGTTTATTTAAATTCGATGGAGAAGCAGTCTATGAGTATCCATATGAGGATGTAGCCGTTTCAGAATGGGGAACAGGAAACTTTGATTTAGGTAAAGGAACAGTTCGCAGTTTCTTAATTTCAAATGCTCTTTTTTGGATGAAGTATTATCACGTAGATGGTTTCCGTGTCGATGCGGTTGCGAATATGATTTATTGGGATGGAAATAAGTCTCGCGGTGTGAATCATGGCGCTGTAGAGTTTATTCAAAAGTTAAATGAGGCAGTTTTCTTAGAAGATGATAAGATTTTAATGATTGCTGAAGATTCAACCAGTTATCCGTTAGTAACAGCACCAGTATCGGTAGGTGGACTTGGTTTTAGTTATAAATGGAATATGGGATGGATGAATGATACGTTAGATTACATTGAATTAGATAATATTTATCGCCCATATCACCACAATTACATTACTTTTGCAATGGCTTATGCTTACAGTGAAAACTTCGTTCTTCCATTCTCTCACGATGAAGTAGTTCATGGAAAGAAATCATTAGTGGATAAGGCACCAGGTGATTACTGGCAAAAGCTTGCACAATTTAGATTGCTATGTACCTATCAAATGACGTTGCCAGGGAAAAAATTGAACTTTATGGCGAATGAAATTGCACAGTTTCATGAGTGGAAAGATAAAGAACAGGTGGATTGGCATTTATTAAAATATCCGGCACATGATGCTTCGAATCGTTATATTAAAGATTTAAATAAATTGTATTTAAATGAGCCAGCACTTTGGGAACTTGATCACTCATTTGAAGGATTTGAATGGATTGATGTGAATAATAATGAGCAGAGTATTTTCTCTTATATCCGTAAATGTAAGAATGCGGATGAATTTGTTGTAGTGGTACTAAACTTTAAACCAGTTCCATATCATCAATATAGAGTGGGGGTTCCATGCTTTGGAGAGTATACAGAGGCCCTAAATAGTGATCGTGATTATTATCATGGTTCAAATCAATATAATGGATTGCCATTAGTGGCGAAAAAAGGGATGACACATGGGAAACCATATTATATTGAAGTAACGATTCCACCTTATGGAGCAACGATTTTTAAATATCGTCCACTCGAAGAAGAAACAGAGGTAGAAGAAGGGTTAGAAGTTGAACTAGCTTAACACACAAGAAATGGGGGATGGGGTTGGCTGTCAATGTTGTGGCGATTATATTAGCCGGGGGAAAAGGGACGCGCTTAAAAGAATTAACGATTCATCGTCCAAAACCAGCTATTTCGTTTGCTGGAAAGTATCGATTGATTGATTTTGTTTTAAGCAATTGTACGAATTCAGGGATTGAACAAGTAGGGGTTCTAACACAGTATGAACCCCTAGAATTAATTAGTTATATTGGAGAAGGTAGTTCGTGGGATTTAGATGTTCATGGAGCATCTGTTACGGTTATGGGACCATATACTTCACGTGATTATGGATTTTTATGGCAAGGTGGAACGGCCGAAGCTGTCATTATGAATATGCCGTTTATTGAGCAGTATGATCCTGATTATTTACTTGTCTTATCTGCAGATCACATTTATAAAATGGACTATCGTAAACTTATTGACTATCATATTGAAAAGCAGGCTGAGTTAACGATTTCAACGATTCGTGTTCCAAAAGAGGATACCAGTCGTTTTGGAATGTTAAAGGTTAACGATCAAAATCGAATTATTGAGTTTGAGGAAAAGCCAAAGGAGACGGATAGTCAGTTAGCTTCAATGGGAATTTATGTTTTTAATTGGAAGAAGTTTAAAGAGGAGATTGTCCATAAATATTACAAGCATTTGTATGAAGGTGTTGATTTTGCTCAAGATGTGATTCCACATTTTATTGAAGCAGATAGCGCTGTTTATGCATATGAGTATGAAGGGTATTGGCGTGATGTTGGAACAGTAGAAAGTTATTGGAAGGCTCATATGGATTTACTTGGCACTCAAGATGAGCTACAATTACACGATTATAGCTGGCCAATTTTTTCTAAAACACCAAATTTACCCCCACATCATATTCTTCAGGGTGCTAAAGTGAAGAATGCTTGGGTGAATGAAGGATGCATGATTTTTGGCGAAGTGTATAATTCGATTGTTGCTCATCGATGTGTGATTGAAAAAGGTGCTGTTGTTGAAGATAGTGTGATTTTAACGAGCGCATTTATCGAACATGATTGTTATATTAAGTATGCAATTATTGGAGATGAAGTCGTTATTCCGGCGCATACTGAATTGATTGGTCGTGAGGATGAAATTTTACTTGTGACTCATGATAATCTTGAGGAAATACTTGAAACTCAAAGTAGGGGGGATTGAGAGTGAAGAATAAGGCCTTGTGTGTAATTGATGGAACCAATACGTCTCAATCGTTGCAGAATTTATTAAATCAACGTTGTGTAGCCGCCTTACCATTTGCAGGACGCTACCGATTAATTGATTTTGCTTTATCTAATGCAGTGCATTCAGGCATTACGAACGTATCAATCTTTCCAGACGGTGACTATCATTCCTTAAGTGATCATATTCGTTCCGGCAAGTTTTGGGGCCTTGATCGTAAGGTGGATGGCCTATTTTTATTGCCTCCCAAAAAAGAAGTGAGTGCCGTGGCCAATACATTGACATTTGCGAGAATGAGGGAATATATTGAGTATTTTATGCGATCACGGCAACAATATGTTGTGATGTACCATGCGAATATTATTACATCTATTCCTTTTGAAAAATTACTACAATCTCATATTGAATCGAAAGCAGATGTGACACAAGTTTATTATCGAAATCGCTCAGTTGGTATTTTTGTACTATCTCGCGAGTACTTAATTGATTTAATTTTACGGTATGAGATTTCTCCGTATCAGACAGTGACAGATTTAGTCGAAATGTGTGATGGTTTAAAAGTTAATCATTATCACCATTCTACTTATACGAGAACGATTGAATCCATTGTGTCGTATTATCGTGCTAATTTAGATATGTTACATTATGAGTATGGATTTCAAATCTTCTTGTTAGAGCGACCTGTATTAACGAAAACAAAGGACGAATCACCAACGTTTTATAAAAAACAAGCCGATGTTTCAAATTCCTTAATTGCAAATGGGTGTAATATTGAAGGAAAAGTTGAAAATTGTATTATTTTTCGTGATGTAACGATTAAACGAGGTGCGGTTGTTAAAAATTCGGTTATTTTACCAAGGACCATTATTGGTGAAAATAGTATTATTAATAATGTGATTACAGATAAGCATGCTTATATTAATGATGGAGCTCGATTAAGTGGTCAAGATTATGCACCTGTTATTATCGGTAAGGGGCAACGTGTGATGGGGAATAAAGGCATTAGTGTAGCCCAAATTTCAACTGAATGTGTTCCCTTTTATAAAACAGGTGGTTTAGCGGATGTGACTGCTGATTTAACGAAAGAATTGATTAATCAAGGATTAAATGTGGATGTTATTTTACCCTATTTAAGCTCTTTAGCTGAACGTTATAATGAAAATTTAACTCATCAATTTCAATCCTTAATAGCAATTAATGAGTTAGAGATTCCTTATGATGTTTATCGTTATTCAAAAGAAGGGGTAAACTATTTCTTTATTTCATATGGCGAATTATCACGTGAAAATTTATATGGCTATTCAGATGATTGTCGTCGATATGAATTATACTGCTATGTGGCACTCGATTTTATTGAGAAGAGTGGGCTGAAGTATGATGTCATTCATTGTCATGACTGGTTAACAGGACTTGTTCCGTTTTTTATGAAAAATATATTTATGAAGCAGTCTGATCATTTTGCTTATACTAAAACAGTTTTCACGATTCATAATATTCATTATCAAGGGATTTGTGATGTGTCTGATTTAGGGGTTATTTCAACGCTAGCTACGATTCCAAATGAAATTATGCTATTTGAAAAAGTGAATTTTATGAAGACCGCTATTGTAATGAGTGATGAAATTACAACAGTGTCCGAAACGTATTGTAATGAAATTTGTTATCCTTATTTTGCTGAAGGATTAGACCGTTTTATTGTCGCAAGAAAAGATCATCTTCACGGAATTTTAAATGGAATTAACTATGATTATAATAATCCAGCTACTGATTTAAGTATCTTTAAGCGCTACTCTTTTAAAACAATAGAAGTTAAAAAGGAAAATAAAATGCAGATGCAACGTGAGCTAGGATTAGTCGTGAATGCAAATGTACCGATTATCGGGATGGTAACGAGAATGGTAGAACAAAAAGGATTCGATTTGATTTTAAAAGTATTTGAAGAATTAATTCGTGAAGATATTCAGTTTGTTTTACTTGGAGATGGAGAGGCGAAGTATACGAGCTTCTTTAGGAGAATGGCCGAAAAATATCCAACTAAGGTATCTGTTAACATAGGGTTCCATTCCTATAATTCTCAGATGATTTATGCGGGAAGTGATATTTTCCTCATGCCATCACGCTTTGAACCATGTGGCATTAGCCAGATGATTGCACTCAAGTATGGGACCATTCCCGTTGTGCGCGAAACGGGTGGTTTGAAAGATACGATTATTCCGTATAATGAGTTTATTCAATATGGAAATGGATTTGGTTTTGCGCATTATAATGCGCATGATATGTTGTTTACGCTTAAGCGAGCATTAGGATTTTATCGGATGCCAGAACACTGGGGGAAATTAGTTAAAAGTGCAATGGAACAAGATTTGAGTTGGAAAAAATCAACGGAAAAATATATTAATTTATATCGTCATTTAGTAAATGAAGAATAGTTTAGAGGAACTTGTGATTTAATACGGTAAGAGATCGTGTTAAATCATGAGTTTTTTATTTTCAGAATTGTTTCTTAATGAGTAATCTTTAAAATGTTAGGGTTATCATAGAAACAAGTGTTTTATCAAATAATATCGAATCTTCACTATAACAAGAAACGCGTTACATGGGTTAAAACCCTTTATTATCAATGTTTATGTGCTATAATGAGTTTATGAAATGGAAAAAAGTGTGTAACTGTTACATATGTGTTACATAATAATGGAAGGGAGTCATCTCGCTATGGCTAATGTATTTGCTAATAAAAAGACATTTAAGGAAACATTCCAAACACGTGTTGAACAAATTTATGGGATTAAGTTTGAAGAAAGTACACCACACCAACGTTACTTTACGTTAGGAACGCTAGTTCGTGAATATATCTCATCTAACTGGATTGAAACGAATGAAGCAATTGTTGAGGGGAAACACAAGCAAGTTTATTATTTCTCTATGGAATTCCTAATGGGGCGTTTATTAACAAATAATATTATGAACTTAGGAATTCGCCCGGTGATTGAAGCTGGATTAAAAGAGCTAGATATAGAATTAAATGAATTAGAAAAAATTGAAGCGGATGCAGGACTTGGAAATGGAGGTCTTGGTCGTTTAGCAGCATGTTTTATGGATTCAATTGCTTCTTTAGGATTACCAGGACACGGGAATGGTCTTCGTTACCGTTATGGATTCTTTGAACAAAAAATTATCGATGGATACCAAGTTGAAGTTCCAGATAAATGGTTACAACGTGGGTATGTATGGGAAGTTCGTAAATCAAATGAATCAGTTGAAGTTCCATTTTATGGATATGTTAAAGTTGAAAAAATAGATGGGCGTGAAGTTTATACTCATATCCCAGAAGAATATGTTCGTGCTGTTCCTTATGATGTACCAGTTGTTGGAGATATTTCAAATGGAAATAAAACAGTTGATACCTTACGTTTATGGTCATCTGAACCAACTGAAAATGAATATCCAAAAAATATGTCAGCTGTTGAATATGAAAAAGGAGTTCGTAACATCTCTGAATTCTTATATCCAGATGATTCAACAGAAGAAGGAAAAATCTTACGTTTAAAACAACAATATTTCTTCGTTGCAGCGGGAGTTCGTTGGGCAGTTCGCCAACATAAAGAAACATTTGGAACATTAGATAACTTCATGGACAAAAATGTATTACACATCAACGATACTCATCCAGCTTTAATTGTTCCTGAATTAATGCGTATTTTAATCGATGAAGAGGGTTATGATTGGGATAGCGCATGGGCTATTACAAGTAAAACGTGTGCGTATACAAACCATACTATCTTAGCTGAAGCCTTAGAAAAATGGCCTGTACGCTTATTCCAACCATTATTACCACGTATCTATATGATTACAGAGGAAATCAACCGTCGTTATTGTTTAGAATTATTAAATCGTTATGCGGATCAACCACAAAAAGTTGCTGAACTTGCCATTATCGGACATAATCAAGTGCGTATGGCACACTTAGCAATTGTTGGATCATTTAGTATCAATGGGGTAGCGCAATTACATACAGATATCTTAACTCAAATTGAGATGAAAGATTTCAATGAAATGTATCCAGAACGTTTCAATAATAAAACAAACGGTATTACTCACCGTCGTTGGTTATTACACTGTAACCCTGAGTTAACCGCTCTTTTAGATAAAGAAATCGGAACAGGGTATCATACGAATACATTTGAACTTGCGAAGTTTGAAGAAAAAATTAATGATCCAAAAGTTCAAGAGGCCATTGCTTCAATGAAGCATGCAAGAAAACAAGCCTTAGCAGAACGTATTTATCGTGAGCAAGGGGTTCAATTAGATCCAAACTCAATTTTTGATATTCAAGTTAAACGTCTACATGCTTACAAACGTCAGCTATTAAATGCAATGCATATCATGTATTTATATAACCGATTAAAAGAAGATCAAGAGTTCAAAGCTAACTTCCACCCACAATCATTCATCTTCGGTGCTAAAGCAGCTTCAGGATATTACTTTGCGAAGAAAGTTATTAAATTAATTAATTCAATTGCTGAAAAAGTAAATAATGATCCAGATACAAATCAGTTATTAAAAGTTGTATTCGTTGAAAACTATAACGTAACTTATGCTGAATTAATTATGCCGGCTGCAGATTTATCAGAACAAATTTCAACAGCATCTAAAGAAGCGTCAGGAACAGGAAACATGAAATTCATGATGAATGGTGCGATGACAATTGGAACGATGGATGGAGCAAATGTTGAAATTCATGAGTTAGTTGGAGATGAAAATAGCTTTATCTTTGGATTAACTGCTGATGAAGTAAATAATTATTATCAAAATGGAGGATATAATCCATGGGATCTTTATAACTCAGATGCACGTATCCGCCGCGTTCTTGATCAATTGGTTAATGGATTCTTAACACCAGATACAGAAGAATTCCGTGATATCTTCAATGCAGTAACACATAATGGGGATGAATACTTCGTATTAAAAGACTTCGATTCATATGTTCGTGCTCAAGAAAAAGCAAACCAAGCTTATAAAAACCGTCAACATTGGATTGAAATGTCTATCCGCAATATCTCACGTTCAGGTAAATTCTCATCAGACCGAACTATCCAAGAATATGCTGATCAAATTTGGCACGTGGAACCATTAAAATTTAAAAAATAATCCGTAACTTCCTTTTTTAAAAATAAATTTTTTCTAATAAATAAACGTTACATTGTGATAGCTTCCTTTAACTATATAAGTTTAGATAAAAGTTTTTCATAGGCGAAAACTTTTATCTCTCTCCTAGTGAGTAGAGATGATCTATAATTATCACTAGGTGAACAGATAGAAAAAGCCCCTGTAGAACTGATCCACTACAGGGGCTTTTTAAAATACGATAAAACCCCTTCAGATTAAATGAAGGGGTTTTAATTACCAATCAACGGTTACATCGTTATAATATAGAGCAAGATGATACATTGTACTTGGTTCGTTTAAAATAACATAACTCATATTTAAGACTTCAATCGTGCCGTGTTCCTCAATCCAATGATTCACTTTTGTTTCTAATGATTGAGGACTTGAATCGGCAAAAAACTTAATCATATGACCATCTCCTTTGCTATTAGTATGGAAAAGTTTGAGCATTAATATGATAAAACTTAATACTAGTATATGATTAAATGAAAGAAGTCGTGAGAGTGATTATTTCAAGCTTTGATAAAAATCTGTTTTAGCAGTTAGATATGTTTGGTATTGATCGATGTAACGGTGTTGAAGGACTTGAATATTATTAAAATTTTCTTGTATATTTAGCACATAATCTCTCGCTTGAACAGGTTTAGCGGTATGAACGATTTCCTCAAGATTACTAAGATCTTTAATCAGTGTTTCAATTGCTTGAGTTAATGCCTCTAAGCTTGTTAACCTTTCTTTTTCAAGATGACCAAGATCATTATTAGGAAGTTTGTTTAGTGATGCCTTTAATACCTCGGCTAAATTTTGATTCATACGTGATAGAATAGCAAATTCACTTTCGTACGATTCAAATGAAATTTGATCTTGATTTTCAGAAGTGGTTGCTTGTTCAATAATCGTGTTAACTGTTTGATAAAACGTATCAAGTCGTTTTGTAAGAGTAGTGTCTTCGTGAACTAAGGCAGTCTGAATACTTTCATCAATTTTATTTAATTGATTATATTGTTTCATGCCAGGGGTTTGAAAATTAAATCCTATGAAAATTCCGATTGCTGTTAAAATAATAATGGTAATGAGTGGTTTATTTCTCATAAATAATTCCTCCTAAATGTCATCGTTGTGGAAAAAGTTTTTACTAAAGTGATGATTTGGATTATAAGCTAAAAATTCATAACCTAAATCACGATAGTATTCGATAACGCGAGGTAAAACCTCAATGGTACTATTTTTTTCATGGAATAACACGACGAGGTTTTCTTTCTTAGCATTCATTTCCGTATAGTATTTAACATTATCCATGACTTGGTCAGGATTGCTATATTTCCAGTCCAAGGAATCAACATCCCAATCCCAACATTTCAATCCATTATCTTTTAAAGCTTGTACATGTCCATCTTTAAATGTTCCCCCACCTGTTCCATAAGGCGCGCGACATAATTGACTTTCAAACCCATTGGTTAACGACGCGATTAATTGTTGTTCTTCTTTTAATTCATTCACAAAATTTTGTGGTGCTGTAGCCCCTTTGTAAAGATAATCATATTGGTGTGTCATCGTATGCATTCCGATATAATGTCCCTCGTCTAACATGCGATTTAAAATAGCCTGTGAATCTGTATTGTTATTAATTGACGTTCCAAGAACAAAGAACGTAGCAGGAACATGATTCTCTTTTAAAATATCTAATACTTTTTCAGCATTATGAGAAGGTCCATCATCAAACGTTAAGTAAACGAACTTTATATCTTGATTATGCCATTTTTTTATTTCTTTCATTGGCTCAAATGAAACGTAGTCAATATCTTCTTGAGAAAGTGAGAGGTGACTACTTTGAAGTTGTAAATGAATGAGAAAACTTCCAGCTACTAAAAGGATAGCAATCAAACCTGATAACACATAAAATCGTGGTTTATAGCTTTTTTTACTTCTTCGATACTGATTTTTCATAATTTTATCCTCATTTCTTTATGATTGCAAAATTCGACAATTTGTTTTAAAAAGTTTACCTACCAGTGGTAGGTAAAGAAGATGAATGGATTGTAAATTCAGGGAATCCCATATAACCAGGAGCAATGGAGTATTTATCAAAGACAACCACTACATCTCCTGATGAATTAATATAAAAGGTTTGGTTATCAGCAATGCTTTTAAATTCATTTTCATTTTCATGGAAGAATAGTTGATAACCATCTTTTTCTCGATCAACAATTTGTTGTTTAATTTGAGGGTCAATAATCTCTTTATATTGATCACCCAAAATATCTTTAAGCGTCACTTCTTTCCCAGTGTTCAAATCAATATTATAGAAATATTTTTCAGTTCCAACACTCACGTAGTTTTCACTTTTCGTAATAACAAATGATACAAAGTGATCATCACTATACTTAATTTCATAATCAACATTGACCAAAACAGGTAGAAACTCTTGTCCTTCTGTATTCGTGGCCATGAAAGCATCGTAATATTCTTGAGCTCGTTTTTCCGACTCTGCGACACTTAAATTAATTTTTTCTAAAATCTCCTGGTTGATTTGATTTTCAAGTTTTGTATTGCCAGTATCTTTTAATCCCGGAATTTTAACATCAACTAATTTCACTGTATCCTCATGATAGTAACTACTAATGGTAAAGATTTTTGCTAGTTGGCTAATAATAGGAATATCTGAAAGGCTTGCAGCAAAGGTTGGAGAAGTGTTTAGTAATAAAATAAAAACCGTTGAAATAGATAAAAAAATGGCTATGAAAGGAGACCTAGAGTTAATAGGACGGGAGCCCTGAGCCGACGCATAAATAGCCTCATTGACAACATCGGTTAATTCTTTTGGAATAGGAGTTTCATCATAAATTTTTTTGGTGCCTCTTAGTCTATTCATAAAAATCACTCTCCTTGAGTTCAAGTTTTAATAGTTTTAAGGCTTTGTATAACCTCGATTTTACTGTACTGAGATTCAGTTTAGTAATCGTTGCGATTTCTTCTAAAGACATTTCCTCATAAAAACGAAGAATGATAATGACCCTTAATTTATCTGGTAATGCATTGACGTTTTGATACAGATTTAATTCATCTATGTCATATTGATGTTGATATCCCATGACAAAATCAATTTCCTCAATGGCGAGCATTCTTTTATTTTTACGAAGATAGGTCATGCTTTCATTTATGAGAATACGATAAAACCATGTTTTCAAATGGTTCATCTCGCGTAAATTTTGATATTTAGTTAAAGCTTTATATACGGCGTTTGATACAACATCGAGCGCCGCTTGTTCATTTGGAATATAACGATAAGCAAACCGATAAAATTGAGCTTGATTGGTCGTTATAAATTCAACTAGTTGTTTGTATACTTCCTCATCTTGATGTGGTGCCACGGCCGTCGGCTCCCTTCTAACCCTAATTTGTTCCCATTCATTAGACGCATATAAGTTTAAAAAAGTTTAAAAAATTTTTAAAAAGTGTATATTTTTAATTATTTAGAATGGAAAGGAGTCATAGTAATGACCTGTGCTCTTGGCGAATAGGACTAGCTGTTAATGGAGTAGTATGATTTATCCCATGAATTTGCGTGAATCATATTGTGTCAAAATAAAAGACCACTTCTAATGAGTTGAAGTGGTCTCTTGATCAACTATAAATTCAGGAAAACCCATATAGCCAGGCGCAATGTCATATTTATCAAAAACAATGACAATTTGATTTTGCTCATTTAGATAAAATTTTTGATGATCTGAAATGGATTGGAATTCATTTTCATCATGAAAGAATAATTGATTTTCATGTTTTTCTCGTTGTGCAATTTGTTGTTTGATTTGAGGATTGATAATTTCTTTATAAGTAGGGCCAAAAAAATCTTCGAGTGTGAGCATTTTTCCAGTGGTTAAATCGATATTGTAAAAGTATTCTTCTGTTTGAGCACTCAAAAAACTTTTAAATAAGGTTAATTCAAATGATAACACATCAGCATTTTCTTTTTTTATGTCATAAGTCACCAAAACTTCAAGTGGGATGAACTGATCTTCTTTTGAATGAGAGGCCATAAATGCTTCATAATATTGCTCAGACTCATGTGTCACTTCCTCTATTTTAGAATTGACTTTATGTAAGATATCGTTGTTAATATCTTTTTCGAGTTCAGGAAAAGATGTGTTTGAAAGACCTGGAACCGTTAAGTCGATTTTAAGTAGAGGGGACTCGGTGTGTTCTTCTTTGACGGTATTGACGTAGTTGAGAGAGTCCTTGGCATAAATTTTAATCTCACAAAGTAAACACATGGCGATGAAACTTAGAAATAACCATCGTTTTTTCATGGTAATCATCCTCCTTTAACTTTAATTTGTTCGAATTAAAAGAAAGTATACAAAAGAAAAAAAGATGCATAGACATCTTTTTAGATATATGAAAGTTGATAAACGAGAAATCGTTCCCGATGATTTTTATGATGATTTGGAAGCGGGATGTTATGAATTAAGGAAAAGGCTGTTTTGTGCTCTAAATAGTAAAGATAGTCATCAGATGGATAGTAGAAGATGAGTTCAACACATCGTGGATGCTCTTCAAGGGATATTAAAATTTTTTCGATGACTTTTCGAAGGATTTGAATCGAGAAAGGATTAAAAAAATAAAACTTGTTATCGAGTGGATCGATGTTATATTCTTCTGCATAACAGCATAGAAACTTTATTTTCTCTTCTTTTAATGGGTATTTTTTTTGGTAGTTAAGTTGATTATGAATCGCATCCTGATAATACGTTTCATTCATTTCAATGCCAGTCACATAAGCCTGGAATTGATGATGAATATAAAAATTTAAACGGCCCTTTCCGCAACCAAAATCAACAATGTGATCATTTTTAGTTAATTGATAGTGATTAAATAACGTTTCAAGAACGTCATAAGGGGTTGGTTCGTAGCGATGATATTTAGCAGAGGTATGATATTTGTCTTCTCCACTCGTTTGAATATTTAATAAAGTTTCATATTTTTTTTCGTTCATGGTGATTACCTTTCTATGTGGTCTCTTGCCTTTATTGTAGGACTTTATAGGCAATTTATCAAGGTTGGTTTCAAAAAACGACTTTATTTGCCCACTTAAGCGATTAAAGTGATAGTAACTAAGGGGGGATTGTGTGTTATCCATTTTAATAAAGCCAGCATCAAGTCGTTGTAATTTAAAATGTAAGTATTGTTTTTATGAGGATGAGAGTTTGAATCGGAGCCAATCTGATTATGGGATGATGAAAGTAGAAACTCTAGAAGTAATTATAAAAAAAGCATTAGAGTATGAAGTGGATGTTTGTTCATTTTTATTTCAGGGAGGGGAACCCACGTTAGTAGGACTTCATTTTTATGAGCATGTCATCAAGTTTCAACAACGTTATAATGTGCATCACGTAAAGATTATGAATTCGATTCAAAGTAATGGTTTGCTCCTAGATGAATCATGGGCGCACTTTTTTAAACAGCATGACTTTTTAGTCGGTCTTTCGATTGATGGGATTAAAGTAACGCATGAATGTTATAGAGGGAAGAATTTTGATCAAGTGGTGAAGGCAGCCGAGTTATTAAAGCGATTTGAAGTGCCATTTAATGTATTAACAGTTGTGACGGATGAGGTTTGTGAGCAGATTGCAGCGATTTACACGTTCTATAAACAGCATCATTTTAGATATTTACAATTTATACCGTGTCTAGATTCACTTGATAATCACAATTATCTTAGTGTGGACTCCTATACCACTTTTTTAAAGACGTTATTTCAGTTATGGTTTGACGATGCAACGAAGGGAAATTTAATTTCTATTGGCTATTTTGATGATTTGCTACATCTTTTATGTGCAGAGTTTCCGAAGACGTGTGGAAGACTTGGACGATGTGGAATGCATTATGTTTTGGAGGCAGATGGTAGTGTTTATCCGTGTGATTTTTATATGATGGATGCTTATTATTTGGGAAATTTGCTTCAAGATAATTTTGAAGTGTTAAATGATAAACGACGAGACCTTCAGTTTTTAGAACCGATTTTTTCTAAGACGTGCAAGAAGTGCAAATGGTATCGTTTATGTTATGGGGGATGTCGTCGTGAGCGAGTATCACAATTAGGTGTCAATAAGTATTGTCAGGCCTATCAAGCCTTTTTGGAGGAAGCTTATCCGTTACTTCAGTGGATGGCAAATAGGATTTTAATGACTAACATATAGACAAAACTGAGGTGGGGATTTTAGGGTGATATAATAAGGTTAGCGCATACAAGTGGAGGGGGATTTATGCAAAGACCGAATATTGTGTTTTTATTTTGTGATCAGCAGCGTTTTGATACACTAGGTGTGAATGGGCAACCGCTTGATATGACACCTAATTTGGATGCTTTGGCGTTTGAGGGCGTAAATTTTTTACATGCTTATACACCACAACCTGTTTGTGGACCTGCGCGTTCTTGCTTACAGTCGGGATTGTTTGCAACAGAAACAGGGTGTTTTGTGAATGGAATTTCGTTACCAGAGAGGCAGCCAACGCTAGCCAAGTCACTTCGTGAGGCAGGATATGAAACGGCCTATGTTGGAAAGTGGCATTTGGCAACGGATCGTGAACAGAATTATGAGACGGTTGCCATTCCAAAAGAACGTCGCGGTGGTTATGAGGATTATTGGATGGCATCCGATGTTTTAGAGTTTACGTCGGATGGTTACGGTGGTTTTGTTTTTGATCGAGAGGGGAATAAAGTGGAATTTGAGAAGTACCGTGTCGATGCAATGACAGACTATGTGATAGATTACTTAATGAATCGAAATAAAGAAGTGCCATTTTTCTTATTTGCTTCTTATATTGAACCACATCATCAAAATAATCATCATGCTTTTGAAGGTCCAATAGGGAGTAAAGAGCAATTTGCTAACTTTGTAAAACCGGATGATTTAGCAGAGGGAAGTGGAGATTGGGAAGCTCAGATGCCTGATTATTTAGGCTGTTGTCACTCTCTTGATCAAAATGTCGGACGGATTATATCAGTGTTAAAAGAACAAGGTATTTATGAAAATACACTCATTATTTATACGAGTGATCATGGGTGTCATTTTAAAACGATGAAAAAGTATATTAATCCGTTTGGAGCGGATGACTATAAGCGCTCACCTGATGAGAATTCAATACATATTCCACTTGTGATGAGAGGACCAGGATTTTTAGGTGGGGTTATGGAAGTGAAACTCGTCAGTCTCCTTGATTTACCGAAAACGATATTGAGCCTAGCAAAGGTGGATTCAGACTTTATGCAGGGGCGTGACCTTCAAACTATTTTTACGGATGATGAGTGGGAGAATGAAGTTTATATCCAGATTAGTGAAAGTATGGTCGGACGGGCACTTAGAACGGAGCGTTATAAGTATGTAATTCATGCTCCGCATAAAAAGCCGTTTGAAGATTTTGGAAGTGATTACTATGTTGAGGGATGGCTCTATGATTTAAAGAAAGATCCACTTGAGAAGCATAACTTGATTGATGATTTGGACTATGAAGAAGTTAAAAAAGTGTTGCGTGAGAAGATAATGAAGCATGGGAATCGTGCTCATGAGGTGTTCAATATAGTTGTGAATTAAAAAAAGAGTGTCGCCATTGCAGCGACACTTTTTGGTTATTTAACGATAATGTATTGACCTTTACGTGGTCCACGAGATGGAGTATTAACACGATGACCTAGTGCAATACTTGTTTGGAATTCGTATCCATCAGGGAGATTGAATTCTTTTTTATAGTGTTCGAATTTATCACTGTTATTAATCGCCAGAATTCCATCAACCCAACACGCTGCAAGATTTAAGTCTTCGGCTGCGAGTAGGATGTTTTGTGTACACGTTGCAGCGTCAACAATAGGTGTTTTAGCTGTTTTATTGACGGCAACTAAAATAGCAGCAGGAGCGTAGAAGAAGTGTGCTTTTGTGTCTTGATGAATGGCTTGAATATCTTTGTCAAGTTGTTCAACTTTTTCTTTGTTTAAAATACCAACAAGGTACCAAGGTTGTTCGTTTTCACTACTTGGGGCATATAGGCCAGCTTCTAATAATACTTTAAGTTGGTCTTCAGTTAAAGGTGTGTCTTGGTATTCACGATGGCTACTTGATTTTGAGATTGCTTCTAATGTATTCATCATCAATCAACTCCGTTATCTAAAATTTTCTTTGTTAGTTTTAACAATTAAAAGTTAGCTCATGCATGGAATAATGGGTGGAGTGCGAGTTTTGGTTTCATTGACGCTTGAGGAGAAGATTTAGTATAATAAAAAAATCTGTATGATTTTTTTGTCTATAGAAAGAGGAGTATCATGAAAGTTTTTGGGACGGTAAAGGTGATTCCTAAAAAGAATCCACGAGAGTTATATGAACACCAGTTAGAAGCAATCAGTTGTTTAGATGAGATGGATGAACAATCATCTTTTCGTACGCTCGTAGTCATTCCAACCGGTGGTGGGAAAACGTTGACAGCTAGTTGGTGGTTACTTAAAAAGGCGTTGAATGAGGGAAAGAAAGTGTTATGGATTGCGCATCGTCAAATGTTACTTGAACAGGCATTGATGACGTTTAAACAGAATGCATACGCTACTTGTATGCCAACGCGTTGGAGTTTTGATTATCGAATTGTTTCTGGCATTCATGATAAAGTGAGTCAGATAAAAAAAGAGGATGATTTGTTAATCATTAGTAAGGATAGTTTAGTTAGTCGTCTAAATGGATTAAAATCTTGGTTAAAGGATCAAAAAGAAGTATATGTCGTGATTGATGAGGCGCATCATGCACCTGCGAAGTCGTATCAAACTATTTTAAATTATATAGATTCACAGGTTGAACAGGTCAAATTGCTGGGATTAACGGCGACACCTTTTAGGACGGAAGAAAAAGAGTCCGGTATTTTAGCTCAGATTTTTAGGGATGATATTTGCTATAAAATTGATTTAACAGATTTAATTAAGCGTGGCATTTTAGCAAGGCCTCATTTTGAAGAGTGTACAACGGATTTAACTTTTACAGCAACACCCAAAGAGTTACAAAAAATGAAGATTTCCGATATTATTTCCGGGGAAATCGCCACAAAATTAGTCGGACATAAAGTGCGAAATGCGATGATTGTCAACCATTATAAATTGAATCAAGACCGTTATCAACAGACGATTGTGTTTGCGATTAATCGGATGCATGCTCTTGTTTTGAAAACTTTATTTGAAAAAGCAGAGATTAGATGTGGAATTGTGATTTCTCGTGATTTGATGGAATTAGCACATCAAAATCAAGAAGTTATCACTGCTTATCAACAGGGAAAAATTCAAGTTTTAATTAACGTCAATATTTTAACTGAGGGGATTGATTTACCTTGTACAAAAACGGTCTTTTTAACTAGACCTACGGTTTCGAGTATTTTGATGACGCAAATGATTGGTCGTGCATTAAGAGGAGAGGTCGCTGGAGGCACAAAAGATGCGTATTTAGTTAGTTTTGTAGATGATTGGCAGGATCAAATTGCGTGGATTAATTCAGAAAGTATTTTTTATCAGTCTACAGATGTGATGGATGAGGAGCAGGTTTCAGAGTCTTTAAAAGTAGTGGAGATGATTTCGTTAAAGCAACTTGAGCTATTTGCACAGATGCTTGATGATAGTGTCGATACGAAAGAACTTGAGAAGATTCCATTTATTAAACGAGTCCCACTAGGTCTTTATAATGTGACGCTTGGGAAGAAGAGCCATCCTGTTTTAGTTTACGATAGTACAAAAAGACGCTATGAGCATTTGATTAAGCAATTGCCATCCTTTTTTGAGTATCATCAGATTAACGAAACTAGCTTATCAAGAGAGAAACTGAAAGAGTTAAGTTCGATTTGTTCGAGACGTTGTTTCACAGGTGAAATTGTTCCGGCTTACGATGAACGAGATATTATGGCGATTTTAAAATATTATGCGAAGTATCGAGTGAAACCGCCTTTTTTATCATTTGATGAACTCGATCGTGAGAAAATTGATCTTAAAGCGGTTGCCACCTTTATTATTGAGCAGGATCTGACTCGGTCACAGCAAGTAAGTTATATTGATGAGCTGTGGAATGATGCGACGAAGTTGTATTCTATTTATTTTCATAAGAAGTCCTTTTTTATGAGGCAGTTAAATCTTGAGTTAAGACGCTTGATGAAGGAGGGAATTAGAGGATGATGTATACACCAAAAGAAGTGGCACAGTTTTTAAGGATTTCTGATTTTCCGTATTCAAAAGAACGAAAAATCATCCACATGATTTACTCACAGGAAGCTTCAATTTATGAAAGGTTGGTGGATGTTGAGCTTGAATTATTAGTTGAAGGACGCGAATTAATTAAAAATCAGGAGGAGGCTTTGTGGAGTTTTTTCAAGGTTATCAAGTTGCGGCTTGTGTACAATGAAGAGTGCGAGTTTGTCCGCATTAAGCTTCGAACTGTCTTAAAAGAGTTTGGTTATAAGCGTCGTAGTGACAAGTTGATGAGTGAAATTCAGTTGATATTGGATACTTTAGAATTAGACACATTTTTGAAGGGATATGTGGGGTGTGAGTTAAAGGAAATCGATTTAGATGACTTTGTGATGATTAGGTTGCAAAATAAACATTAAGAGTGGAATAGTTATGATAGAATACAAAAAGATAGGAGTGAACTTGATGTATAAGAATCAAATTAAAAGGTATCAGCCGATAAATGAACAAGAAGTTCAAGATCAAAAGGTGATGCTTGATTATATAGAGGCATTTTCTCACAATCTTTTAACACGTGAAAATGAATTTGCACATTTAACAAGTTCTGGTTTTATTTTAAATGAAACATTGGATAAAGTTTTAATGATTTATCATAATTTATATCAAAGCTGGGCTTGGACAGGTGGCCATGCAGATGGAGAAGCTGACTTATTAAAAGTTGCGATAAAAGAGGCAAAAGAGGAAACTGGCGTGGTGAATATTCGTCCTCTAAGTGAGGAAATAATGGCGCTTGATATTTTGCCAGTTTGGGGACATATGAAAAAAGGTCAATATGTTAGTTCACATTTGCATTTAAATGTTTCTTATTTATTAGTCGCAAGTGAAGCCGATATTTTAAGAATTAAAGAAGATGAAAATAGTAATGTTGGGTGGTTACCGATTGATGAGTTAGCATCGTTTTGTGATGAACCACAGATGTTACCTGTCTATGAAAAACTGGTGAATAAATCAAAAAAAATTACAAAATAATCTACAAAAATGAAGGGGGATTATTTAATTAAGGTTCTTTGTCAAATAGTGTTGCTGATTAATTTGTAACCTATTATAATGAACGACCGAATTGAAATCCTAGTAGCTATGCTGCTAGGATTTTTCTTTTGGGTTTAGTTAGATTTTGAATCATAAGAATTCTTGATTTGAAATGATAGAAGCTGCGATATCCAAACGCGATACGTTTGATGACTTTAACGCGATACGTTTGATGACTTTAATTTTATTATTGATTCCTTCAATAGGACCATTAGTATAGGGAGTAGTCAGAGTATTGTAGATATAAGAAGTATAGGTTTTAAAGGTTTGAAAAGATGTTTGAAGTTCGGGTGAAATCATTGGATGTTCTGTTTCAAGTAAGTGATTAAATCGATTCACATTTTTCGATTGAATGGCGAATAGTAAATCTTGATAAAGCTCATAAGTTGCTTTTAATTCAGGTGATAAATCGAGAAGGAAGTTTAAGATATCTATTTCACGCATCGGTTGCTTAAAACAATAAACAGATCGATAAGTTGTGGTATCGAGTAGGGTATGTGATTTTAAAAATAGTCGCCAGTAACGTTTGAATTTACGACCATGTTTTTTGAATTTTTTCATTAATCGAATACGTGTTTTATTGAGTGCACGGGAGATATGTTGAACGAGGTGAAACTTATCAAGGACAATTTTGGCATGAGGAAAAAGCTCCTTAATCAAACTGATATAAGGGGCGTACATATCAGTGACAATATGTTTCACACGCGCACGAGCTTCTTTTGTGTATCGCTTGAAATAAGTCTGAAGAGAGGTTAAGCGTCGATCTTCAATGATATCAATAATCTGCTTGGTATCTGCATCACAAAAGATAAAAGACATATGACCCTCAGCCGATTTTACCGATTTAAATTCATCAAAACAAAGATTTTCAGGTAGATCATTAAAGTTCAAAGTTTGAGATTCATAAAAGCTATGAATGATCCGATTAACGGTTGAATGAGAAACTTGATGGCGACGGGCAATATCGCACTCTGAAATTTTATTTTGAGCTTCTAAAGCAATCGCGTGTTTCGTATTGTAAGAAATATAACAGTTCTTTTCAACAATAGATGTTTTTAATGTAAAGGTGGATTGACAATGCCCACAATAATAACGCTGTTTCTTTAAAACTAAATAGGTATCATGGAGTGATACTTTTGGAATGATAATTCGAGAAGTTTTAAACCCATGCTTTTTAAAATTGGAATCAAAAAGAGTTCCACAGTGTTCACAATGAGTGGGTTGGTAAGATAAGATTCCCTTAAAAACAAAGCTAGTGATCCCATTTAATTTAACTTCTTCAAAATAATCTTCAGGAAAGATGATATTTTTATCTTTAATATTTAAAAATTTTCTAGTAGAATATGAGTGAGACATCAAAAATTATCCTTTCAATATTGTTTTAGCCGATAACATTGTAACAGGATAGAGACTTGATGTCTCTTTTTTGATGCCATAAAAAAGGCGTTGCTTAGTTTGCAACACCAAATATTATAGAACCTTAATTAATCACTTTTTATTTTTTATATTTTTGTTAATTTTTATGTTAATTTGTTGATTTGATGGAAAAAAATGTGTATAATCTGGGTGTAAGTGAAAAGGAAAAATAGAGAAACAAATGTATGAAACAGGTATCAAAGGAGAAATCCTTTAATACATATTAAATTCAACGGCCATATTGAATTTTAGGGAGGACAAAAAAAGTGAAAAAATTATTAGCTTCGCTAACAGTAGTATTAGGATTATCAACAGTGGTAGCTTGCTCAAATGAAACAAAAGGAGAACAAGTAACACCTGAAACACCTACTACAGAAGAATCAACAGACACAACAAAAGAAACAGGTAATGACTTAGTTGTTACAATTAATGAACCAGTTTCAATCGAATTCTGGCATGCGATGTCAGGAGATAATGAAAAAGTTGTAAACGAATTAGTTGAAAACTTTAATTCAACAATTGGACAAGAAAAAGGAATTACGGTAACTCCTGTTTATCAAGGAGCTTATAATGATTTAAAATCTAAAACAACAGCCGCTATCAAAGCAAAAAATGCACCAGCTATTTCTCAGGCATATCCTGATTGGGTAGCAGAATATTTACAATCAGGTGCAGTTGTTGCTTTAAATGAATATATCGAACACCCAGAAGTAGGAATCACTGATTTTGAAGATATTGCAGAAGCATATCGCTTAGAAAACAGTCAATATACAACAGATGGAACGTTCTACTCATTACCATTTAATAAATCAACAGAAGTTTTATATTACAATAAAACATTCTTCGAAGAACATGGTTTAACAGTTCCAACAACTTGGACAGAATTAGAAGAAGTTTCTAAACAAATCACTGAAATTACTGGAAAACCAGCTTTCGGATTTGACTCAGCTCAAAATGCGTTCATCACATTAGTTCAACAATTTGGAGGACAATATACAACATCTCAAGGTGAAGTCTTATTCGGTGAAACTGATGCTGCAGTACAAGCATTAGAGATGATTAAACGTAATACAGATGCTGGATATTGGCGTTTACCAGGGGAAGATAAATATATGTCAGGACCATTCGTTTCTGAATTAGTTCATATGTTTATTGGATCAACTTCAGGATCGACTCATGTTGTGAATGATAACTTTGAATGGGATTCTGCTCCAATTCCACAAGTTTCTGACGATACAAAAGCAGTTATCCAACAAGGAACTAATGTTGTTGTTATGAACTTAGGTCAAACTGATGAGCAAGTTTATGCTGCGTATGAGTTTGCTAAATATTTAGGATCTTATGAAGCAAATCTTTTATGGGCAACGAACACAGGATACTTACCAATTCGTCAATCAGTTATTGATTCAGCTGAATATCAAGCGTATATTTCTGAATCAGGAAACTCAACAAAACAAACTGGACCAGCACAAGCAGACTACTACTTCTATGATCCAGCATTCTATACAGATACTTTCTCTTCTTATAATGTGCGTACAGAAGCAGGATTAGCCATTGAACGTGTTGTATTAGAAGGTATGGAACCTGCTGCAGCAGTTGAAGCAGCATTAAAAGCTTTAAAATAATTATAGTGACCAAAACACCGCTATTTAGCGGTGTTTTTTAATGTTAAAATACTTTCCTATTAGTTTTATCGAAATCGTATTTGATAAGCAGATTAGGATAGCAGGAGTTATTATTCTTTTCTTTAAATAATCAATAGAAGGTAGTCTTTTTTTATTTTACTTCGCGAAAGGTTGGATGGAATTTCAGAATTTGTCGTTTTCTGTTATAATGATAGAAGTATGAATTTTGTTAGGAGTTGTTTAAATGTTAGTAGATTTACATATGCATACGTATTATTCAGATGGCTCATTTTCGCCGCGTGAAATGGTTCAATTAGCAAAGAAAAAAGGATTAGGATTGATTTCAGTAACTGATCATAACACCATTGAAGCTCATGAAGAGTTTGAAGCTGCCTGTCAAGAGTTAGAGATGAATTATGTGGTAGGGGTGGAGTTAGACTGTGTGTTTAAAACAAAGTCTGTCCATTTATTAGCCTATAATTTTAACGTGAATGAGGAGTTTTTAGCGATTATTCAAAAATCACGTCATCAGTTAGATCAAATGGGGATTGATTTAGTCAAGTTAATGGAAAAGGATTATCCGCAAGTATCGTCTGAAGATTATGAAAATTATACGTATGACCGTACTAAAGGTGGATTTAAAGGCATTCATTATTTAATGGATCGCGGATTAACGGATAATTTAATGGATGGTTTTAAATTTTACAAAGAATATGAAGTATTTTACTGGAATTATGAGTTTCCTACTGTTGAAGAGGCCATTGTTCAAATTCATGCGTGTGGTGGTAAAGCGGTGCTTGCTCATCCTGGAAAGTATTATCGTTTTACACCATTAGATGAAGTCGTAGAAGATTTTAAACTTCTGGTGTCACAAGGAATTGATGGAATTGAGTGTTACTATCCGATTCATAGTGAAGAGTTGACAGCATGTTGTGTTGAGTTTTGTCAAGAACATGATTTAATGATAACAGTTGGATGTGATTGTCATGGTGAGATGAGTAAAAAAGAGGATGAATATGTGATGGGATGTATTAAAAAAGAGGATTCAGATTTAGTTTTAAAGTTTTAATACAAAATGATATCGCTTTCGACATAAAATAACATTAGCGATTTTTGGCGTGATTTTTGAAAAAATAATGGTACTTTTTCTTTATAAAAAGGAATAATTTATAATATTTTATAGGGTGTAACCGTTTGCTTATGATATTAAAGCTATTGTTTAATATAAAATCTGGTGTTATAGTCTTCTTGTAAAAGATTTTCTAAATTATGTCAGGGGGCACATATTAATGAAAAAGCTAGTATCATTAGGTTTAGTTGCATCGTTATCTTTCGCGGGATTAGTTGCATGTAGTGGGAATGAGTCAGAGACACCAGCTGAAACACCAGCAGGTAGTGACACAACGACTGAAGCACCAGCTGAGACACCGGCAACATCAGGTGAAAAAGTAGAGATTAAATTATGGTTAGATGACGATGATTACGCAGCAGCTATTGAACCAGCAATCGAAGCCGCTTACCCAAACATCGATATCGTTTATGAAAAAGTAGGAGCAGTTGATGCTCGTACAAAATTAGAATTAGACGGTCCTGCAGGGTTAGGTGGAGATGTATTCATTCAACCTCATGATGGAATGAGTGAATCAATCATTTCTAATATCTTATTACCATTAGGATCAGATATGGGAGCAATGATTGAAGAGCGCATGTTAGAAGGAGCTGTGGGAACAGTTAAGAAAGATGGTAACTATTATGGTGTTCCATTAGCAACTGAATCAATTGCGTTATTCTATAATAAAACATTATTAGATGAATATGGATTTGAAGTTGCAACTTCTTTTGAAACAATTAAGGAGCAAGCTGCAGTTTACAACGATAATGCAGCAAATAAATTCTTAATTCGTTGGGAACCAGGTAACTCTTATACGAACCAATTCTTCTTAACTGCAGCAGGATTCCAATTATATGGTGAAAATCATGATGATGCTTCTCAAGTTAACTTAAATACTCAAGAAGTTATCGATGGTTTAACATTCTTCCAATCAATGAAAGAATATTTACCAGTCCCATATGCAGATTTAAATTGGGATACTATCCATGGTGAGTTTATTAAAGGAAACGTTCCTTACATGATCTCTGGACCTTGGTCATTAGCTGAAGCAAAAACTGGAGCTGAAGACAATGGATTTGAATTCGGGGTAACAACTATCCCAACAATCAATGGTGTTCAAGGGGAAACATTCTCAGGAAATATCATTGCTTGCGTTAGTGCATACACACAACACCCAACAGAAGCTAAACAAGTGGTTGACTTCTTAGCATCTGAAGAAGGATTACAAATTATGTATGATGTTCAAGGTAAAATCCCAGCATTAAAAGATTCATCTGTTATTGAAGGTGTAGTAGAAGATCCATATATCGCTGGAATTTTAGCTCAAGCTGAATACTCTCAACCAATGCCAATCTTACCAGAAATGTCAAAATACTGGGGTGCAGCTGAAACAATGTATCGTTCAGTATGGGAAGGTTTAGCAACTCCTGAAGAAGCAGCTGCTAAAGCTTTAGACGATTACAATACTGCATTACAAATGACTGAATAGTTAACACACTTAAAACTCCTCGGATTCCGGGGAGTTTTTTTATGATAAGAAAAAAGGTTGTTCGATGAGAGCAACCTCTTTTTTACATATGTTATTAGGATAAATTTGTAAAGGGTTAACTTGAGAAAGTAACCTTTATCGGGAATTAGCATATCAATATTAAAGAATGAATGTTGATTGGAGTGATGAGTAAATGGATTCTTTAGTGTCAGGTGAAACATTGAAAAATTTAAAAGGGACGAAGACGGAACAAAATTTAAAAAATGCCTTTGCAGGGGAGTCACAAGCAAGAAATAAATATACATTTTATGCAGAAGTTGCAAAGGATGAAGGATATGAACAAATTGCAGCCTTCTTTACAGAAACAGCAGGAAATGAAAAAGAACATGCCGAGATGTGGTATAAACTTTTACATGATGGTGGGTTAGGAACAACAAAAGATAATTTAAAAATAGCAGCCTTTGGAGAAACCGGAGAATCAGAGGATATGTACCCTGATTACGCAAAAATTGCCAAAGAAGAAGGGTTGCCTGAGATTGCTGCTTTATTTGAAGGGGTAGCTAAAATTGAAAATGGACATAGTATTCGTTATTCTAAACTATTAAATAATCTTGAAAATAATCAAGTTTTTGAAAAAAAAAATCCCGTCGTTTGGGAATGCCGAAATTGTGGACATCGTCAAGTTGGTAAAGAAGCTCCAGATTACTGCCCAGTCTGTGGGTATCCAAAAAGCTATTTCCAAATGCCATGCCATAATTATTGATAACAAAAAAGACTTGCTCAAGGGCAAGTCTTTTATTATTTTATTAAATCTACAACTTGTTGAATGACATAATTAAAATCTTCACGATTATTTTCAAAATAGAGATAAATGAATTCATCATCTTTTTCAGCTACAATAAATAGGTCTTGATTGTCACAAACATATAAATTAAAGGATTTGAATTGAGCAAAGAGATAAGGATATATTCTGAATGGATCATGCTGTTTTATTTGTTGAGTAAAGTAATAGTTTAAATAAGTTTGTAGTTGGGAAGATGAAGTTTTAAACGATTTAAAATCTAATTGATGTAAAGAAGAACTCTCACTATAAATTTTTACTTCTTCGAAGATAGGTCCAATATGATTGGAATACTGGCTGTAATAGGTTAAAACCTCATGAGGGGTTAAATCAGCTATTGTGATGATATCTTTGACGTCGACTTCATTATAAGGATGAGACATATCA
Organism: Turicibacter sanguinis; assembly: GCF_013046825.1. Lineage (NCBI taxonomy): Bacteria > Bacillati > Bacillota > Erysipelotrichia > Erysipelotrichales > Turicibacteraceae > Turicibacter > Turicibacter sanguinis. The sequence goes on from NZ_CP053187.1 coordinate 1,865,359, forward strand.
AAAAAGGCACTCCAAAGAAGTAACAAAAGTGGAAGAATCCAACTTAAGGCATTGAATTTTTTAGTAGACAATTGAAGTGGACTATACTTTTCTAAGACTTCACTTATAAATTGAATACCAAAGGGAAGACCCAGAAATAAAAGTGTTTCTTGAGAGGGTTGTTTATTTAAAAGAATGCCGATGCAACAAAGAGGAAGAACAATCACAACGTTTAGGATAGAGAAAATGGTTGTGATGGTAGGGAGCTGATGCCTGTATTTTTTGAACGAGTCATTAAAGGGGGAAGATTGTAATTCGTTGAAGGTGCATAAATACTTTATATTGATTAGGATTTGAAGAAATAAGGCAATCGAAATGAGTATCATCATCAGGAGAAGCGCAAATGTATCCCAGTTTATTAAAAAATTGAGGTCCATCAGAAAAAACGCTAGAATGAAAGAGATGGCAAGAAGTGATAGAGTCGCGCTGAATAAATCGTGAACAAGATAAGTTTTAAACTGTTTAAATTTCATTTGTTCAATTTTAGGGATGTAGGCAAATACATCGCTAGAATAAAATAAGTAATGTGATTGATAGTGAGCAACATAGTGCCAACCCTCTGTTTCAAATGCATCTAAATATGAGGGGAACTTTTTGTTTAGTTTTTCAATTGTTGAATAAGTATATGGGAAAGTGTCGAAATGGAAAATAACATCTTGAGGTTGTGATTCCTCTAATATAATGTAGGATGAAGAAAAAGATGTTGGAAACCACCCTTCACGTGCTTGTTGCCTTAAAAAAGCATAAAGTTCTAACTCAGATAATTGTTTTATTTTAACCTTCTTCATCATATCATCTCCCTAACGACTTTATTTTACTATAAACTGTAAAAAAAGCGTGCTGTTAAGGTGTGATATAATTAAAAATAAACATTATTAAAGGAGTTATAAAATGGATTATCGAGTGAATAAAGCGATTGAAAAACATTGCAAAGGCTATAATTGTTCTCAGGCTGTTTTGTGTGCCTATCATGATTTAATTGGTTTAGAAGAGGAACAAGCCTTTCGATTAGCTGAAGGATTTGGAAGTGGAATGGGAGGCTTACGTGATACTTGTGGTGCGGTGACGGGAATGTTTATGGCTGCTAGCTATCTAGCATCAGATGGTGATCGTGAGAAAAATGCTTCTCGTAAATCATGCTATGAATTGATTCACACATTAGGAGATAAATTTAAAGAAAAGAATGGCTCTTTAAGGTGTGATGAATTATTGCAATGTGAACAACATAAGCGTCATGAAAAATTATGTACGTCATATGTTGAAGATGCCGCACAACTCCTTGAGGCATACATAAAAAAAACGTCAGTCTAGATGAACTAGATTGACGTTTTTTTTATTATTTTACTTCAGTGTAATAAGCTTTTTCATCTAAACTGTTTTCTGATTTTGCCACAACAACAGCTGTTGCAGAATCTCCAACGACATTTAGGGCCGTCACTAACATTTCAACTGGACGGTTGATTGCTAAGATTAATGAGTAAGCTAGTAAAGCAGCATCATTTTGATATCCCATTCCTGATAATACCGTAAACAAGATAACAGCACCAGCACCAGGAGCAGCAGGCGTTCCGATTGAAGCGATTAAAGCTAGGATAGCGATTAATGAAATACTTCCAAATGTGACTTCATATCCAGCACTTGAAGCGATGAAGATGGCTGCAATGACTTGCATAATGGCAGTTCCGTTCATATTAATAGTCATTCCAAGTGGTAAGATGAATGAAGCAATTTCTTTGTTTACTCCAAGTTCTTCTGTTGTTGTCTTTGTGTTTAAAGGTAATGTTGCAGCAGAAGATGATGTTGAGAATCCAAACATCGCAACTTTAGAGATTTTCTTAACGAATGGCATTGGATTTAAACGAGTTGCAATTAAAATGAATAATGCATAACCAAATACTAAGAAGAATAATAAGGTTAAAACAACTGTTACGACATAAGCTAAGGCAGGTTTCAAGTGTTCAACACCATAAATGGCGAATGTTCTCGTTAATAAGACGAAGATAGCAAATGGACCGAATTTTGTAATTAAGAATGTTAAGAAGACCGTGATAATTTTATTAACATCTTCAAGAAGTTTCTTTAAAACTGAAATTTGATCACCTAAATGATTAATTGATAAACCTGTTACAACAGCTAAGAATACGATTGAAAGAATGCTTCCGTTTGTTGAAAAGACTGATGTAATGTTATTTGGGATAGCTTTAACGAAGATTAATAATGGGTTAGAACCTGTTGTGCCTGTTTGAGCGGTAATATTATCGATGCTTACATTAAAGATTCCAAATTTATTAGCAACTAATCCAACAACACCAGCAAGTAATAAGGCGAAGACTGAAGTTGCTAAGAATCCACCGATTGTTTTGTAAGATAAGCGTCCAAGTGTTTTCGTATCAGAGATACGGCACATTGCTAAAGCAATTGATGTAAATACCATTGGAACAATCACAAGTTGCATTGAATTTAAGAATAATTGACCTAAAATATAGAAGATTCCAAATGCATCTGTTGCTCCTTCAGCACTGATATCTTGGAATAAAATTTTATTAATGGTTGCCCAAAGATCGGCATTGCCACCTGCTAATAAATTTTCACGTAAAATTAAGAATAATGATCCTGTAATTAATCCAGCAACTAAGGCAATTGCCATATGAATCGCTAAACGATTATTTGATTTTTTTTGACGCATTGTTAAATCCTCTCCTCATATAAGATGCTAGGACCCAGTAAAAAAAGCCTTAATTTCATGAAGGATGTCACGAAATTAAGGCTCAAATGAATACAACGATATAAGTAAAAAAGCAACATAGAAGTCATGCATTTTCACACTTTATAAAACGTATTATTTTACCTTAATAGCTTCTCGTGAGCTATCTTAAAGGGTTCCTATTTGTAAATAATATACCGACTAATGATTTTAAAGTCAATAAAAAAGTAGAAATTTAGCGAAAAAAAGACATAAAAATATTTTTTTGAAGGGATGTTGAGTGAAGTAATTTAAATAAATAGATGAATAAAGTCCTAAATTTAATGAGATAGAAGGCTAATGACTAACAAAGAGTGGTACAGATCCTGCTAAATAAGCAGTATATGAATTTATGGATGAACGCAAAGTGATATCATGAGAATATTTTATCAACTAAGTTAAAAGAAATTGGAATTGGAGTGGGTGAAAAAGCAGGAAAAGGTTTAGCAACACCGGATTTTTTTGAAAAATAATTAATTTAAAGAGCGATGATGTCACGCTTTTTGAATATTTTAAGTGTAAGAAGTTTACAATAGAATAAATTTTATGAAAAATGGAAGGGAGTGAAGACGTGTCACATTTAGTTGCAAAAGATGCCTATAAAAGTTTAGAAGAGAGAATTAATAAATACCCTCAAGGAGCTCCAAAAAGTGAAACATTGAATGAAATTTTAAAACTGTTATTTTCTGAACGTGAAGCAGATTTAGTTTCTAAATTACCGGTTCGTCCATTTAACTCAGCAAGAGCCTCGAAGGCGTGGAAATTACCACTAGACGAAACGGAAAAAATCTTAGAAGAACTAGCTTCTCGTGCCATTTTATTAGATATGGAAACAAAAGAAGATCGTCTTTTTATGCTACCTCCTCCAATGGCAGGTTTTTTTGAGTTTTCATTGATGCGAATCGGAAAAAATGTGAATCAAAAAGCATTGGCTGAATTATATTATCAATATTTGAATGTAGAAGAAGATTTTGTTAAGGATTTATTTTACTCAACGGACACCAAACTTGGACGTGTTTATGTCAATGAATCAGTCTTAAGTCGTGAAAATACTGTTTCAATTTTAGATTATGAAAGAGCCTCACACATTATTAAATCGGCTTCACATATTGCCTTAGGTGATTGTTATTGTCGTCATAAGATGTTACATATGAATCAAGCCTGTAATGCTCCACTTGATGTCTGTTTAACGTTTGGTGGTGCGGCCCAATCATTAATTAAGTATGGTTATGCAAGGGAAATTGATGCTTCTGAATGTCTAGACGTTTTAGAGCGTTCCTATGAATATAAACTAGTTCAATGCGGTGAGAATGTTCAAAATAATCCAACCTTTATTTGCAACTGCTGTGGTTGCTGTTGTGAGGCTTTATTAGCAGCGAAAAAGTTTGGAAATCTTCATCCGGTTGAAACAACAAATTTTATTCCATCAATTAATCATGAAACGTGTGTGAAATGTGGACGATGTTTGCGTGATTGTCCAATTGATGCAATTTCGAAAGTAAAAGTCGATGAAGGAAAGTCAACAGAGCGCTTTGAATATCAGGTGAATGAAGAAGTTTGTCTAGGATGTGGTGTTTGTGTAAGCGCTTGTTTTAATAAAAGTATCATGCTTAAAAACCGTGGAAAACGTGTGATCACACCTGTTAATTCTGTCCATCGTGTTGTCTTACAAGCGATTGAAAAAGGGCAGTTACAAGATTTAATTTTCGATAATCAAGCGTTTGGTTCACATCGTGCAATGGCGGCCATCTTACAGGCTATTTTAAACTTACCGCCACTTAAACAAGCGATGGCAAGTGAACAAATGAAATCAAAATACTTAGCTAAATTACTAAAGTAGCTAGGAATGGTTGACTCTAGGGATGTTTTAGTATTCAATAAAAGTTAAAGTGCTAGACTTAGAGGAGATATCATAATGAAAATTTTAGTGTTAAATGGACCAAACTTAAATATGATTGGGATTCGTGAAAAAGGAATTTATGGAAGCCGTAGCTATGCTGATATCGTTGGCTATCTTAAAGAAGAAGGAACAAAGCGTGGTCATGAAATTGAAGTTCTTCAAAGTAATTATGAAGGACAGATCATTGAATGGTTACAAAAGGCATACTTTGAACACTATGATGGCGTGATCATCAATCCAGGTGCCTTTACTCATTATAGCTATGCTCTTCATGATGCTATTAAAGCAATCGCAGATGTGCCAACGGTTGAAGTTCATCTTTCAAATGTCCATGCTCGTGAAGCGTTTCGTCATCAATCAGTTACAGCGCCGGCTTGTATTGGACAAATATGCGGATTTGGTGAGTTTGGATACATTTTAGGAATCATGGCATTAGAAAATAATAAAGCAAAAAATCAAAAATAATCACATTTAACCCTCAAAGTCTGATTAGATTTTGAGGGTTTTTATAAAAAGAAAAGGTTTAGAAGATTAAGAGGCTATCTAAGGACAGTCTTTTTTTGTGATTAAAAATCAAAAAAATCCATATAAAAAGAAATGATTTCGATATTTTTTGTAAGCGCTGTGTGCTAAGATGAGCTTAATAATAAGATTGGATACCTCATCAAGATTAGGAAAAAATTAAGGTTTTATTTCCTATGATTTGGGTAAGTTAGAAAAGATGTTCAAATTTAATAAGGAAGTGAAGCGACATGAAAAAAATCATGCTTGTAATGGGACTGATTTTAATACTAGGAGGATGCCAAAATGTAGAACTCAAAAACGAAGAAAGTGAAAAGCAAACACTAGAAAGTCCACAAGCGGAAAAAGAGCATTTTAGATGGAGTTTAATTTATTAGTTAATGGGGGAGCGGAGATGGGAGCAGTCAAAGTTGATTTGAAGCAGTATATTACGAATGGGTTTGTACGATCAGGGGTTAGTTATTTCGGATATGGGATTATTTTAGGCGTGATAACGGCAGGTTTAGGATATGGAACTTATATCATTCATCAAAAAAATAGTTTAAATCCGGTTCAAGGTTTCTCCCAGATTGTTGGCTATTTATTGCTTGTGATGGTTGGCATTTTAGTATTAGTAACTTTTTCATTACTTTATCACGGGATTAAATTATTTAAACAATTTGTAGCTTTTATGAAATCAGATGAAGTAGTGTTGATTTCACATGAAGAACCGATGTCAATTGGGATTGCGCTTGATTATTTATCAGAGGAAACCATCATTTATGAAAATCGTCAGTTAGTGTTAACTGAAAAACACATTATTATATTAGAGGGGGAACCTTGTATTAAGCCCAAATCCTTATTAAGGGCAGCGAGTCTTGATACTCGTGGATTAAAAGAGGGACAGAGAGCGCGGTTAAATCAATTGAAGACGGTTGTATTAGAATTTAAAAATCATGAATTGAAAAAAGTAAATTGCCACTATATTCAAGAAGCGAATGATATTTTACAAAAATTAAAAGAACAAGGAATTAGAATGATTTAAAGTGTAGAATTTGTATGAAATCGAAAAAAAGCATTGAAGTCTACAATGACTTTAATGCTTTTTTTGATATAATAAATTATATTTTTAATAGAAGAAGGGGTCATTTTCGATGTATCTAATGGCAGGTCGTGTAAGATATAGTGAAGTCGGATTAGATGGGGGCTTGACGCTGCATCATTTAATTAATTATTTCCAAGATTGCAGTACATTTCATTTAGAAGATATTGGCCTTGGGTTGGATTATTTTCAGTCTCAAAACTTAGCTTTCTTTATTTTGTCGTGGCAGATTGAAATTAATCGTCTACCAAAGGAAAGTGAAAAGATTAAAGTCGGAACACAAATTTACGAGTGTAAAGGTTGCTTTGGTTACCGTAATTATGTGTTATATGATGAGGCGGATAACGTCCTAGCTTATGCCAACCTTGGAGGCGTATTTATGGACACGATTTCGGAAAGTTTTGCTAAATTATCAACGGAAGAAATTGCTAAATATCCGATTGAAGAAAAGTTTGAAATGGAGTACTTGCCTCGTAAGATTAAAGCACCAAAGGCAACGGATACATTCCCGAAGGTTACCATTCGCCCGTGTCAAATTGATACAAACGGCCATGTTAATAATAGTCACTATGTAGCATTAGCACTTGAATGCCTTCCGCAAGAGTTAGAGATTAAACGTGTCCGTGTTGAATACAAAAAAGCAGCTAAATGTGGTGATATCATGATTCCAGCATCAGTCTCTTTAGATGGGATATACTATGTATCATTAAATGATGAAGAAGGACATCCCTACGCGATTTTAAGTTTCAACGAGTAAAGGGAATAGGAGAGTTTAATATGAGTATTAAAATGATGCATCACGTTTGTATTCAAACAGAAAAGTATGAAGAATCTCTTGAGTTTTATATGAGAATTTTAGGATTTGAAATCGTACAAGAAACACCAAACTTCCATAACCGAGCGTTTAATACCTGGTTAAAACTTGGAAACTTTATGATTGAACTTCAAACAGCTAAACAAGGCGAGACGCTAAATCCTTGGAGTTCATTAAATGAAGGAATCGTTCATCTGTGTTTTTTAGTTGATAATGTTTTTGAAGAAATTGAGCGAATTCAACAATTAGGATATGAACATTTCAAAATCAAAAATGGTGAGATCGTTTATAAAGTTGAAGAGGGATATCTCTTTAAAATTAAAGCACCCGAAGGAACAGAAATTGAAATTAGAGATTTATAAGCTCAGATAAGTGTTTCACACTTGAAAAACTTTTATCCTGCTAGTGGGGAAGGGGACCCCTAGACTATGGTTATGTCTTTGTATTAAAAAGACTTAGGTAATGAGACTATTTGATAATAGTGAAATACATGTTTTGTTTCAATATAGAAATTAAATCGTTAAAAAGCAGGTGAGGATTGAATCACCTGCTTTTTTTTGATGTAATTCGTCATGATAAATGACGTTTTTTCATAAAATGTAAGGTGTAGAGAAATGATTGACCTTAAATAAAGTGGGTGAGAAGAAATGATGAAAGTTAAGGATGAATTAGAAAAAAAAGAAGTGATAAAATCATTAAGAATAGCGTTGGATGAAACGTTAAAACAATGTGATTCTTGTGAAGACCGAGTCCATCAATCTATTAAAATAGCAAACTGTGTGTTAAGCAAGGAAGAATATTATGAATTGTTGAATGAGTATCAACGATTCGAAAATAATTTTGGTATATTAGAAAGTTTATCGGTGCAAATCACAGAATTGAGTTCTATTTTACAAGCCATGTCAGTCGCCGCAGCTCTTAAAGAAGTTCGAAATAGCATCGATCAATTACTTGATATTATGGAAAAAATTAATTTTAGACTAGATGTTCAAAAGTTTGATCTACTGATGGCCCAACTCATGGAAGAGTTAATGGGGGTCATTGACTTTGATGCGATCGAATATGAAACCTTAGAGGCGGCACTGGGCGCACCTTTTATCGTCTTAGAAACCCTAGATGTTTTAGATCGTGAATATCAAGATATTTATTATCCTTTAAACGTTTTGAAAATACAATCATTTAATAGTAAAACCGCTGCCTATCAATATGCACTAAGTCGCGGTATTAGAAAAGAATTCGTCATCAAAAAAGCGTAGCGACATCGCTACGCCTTTTTTAAAAGTTCTTTGATTTTTAAAATTTCCTTCGATAAATCCTTACGCCCCATCGCATAAATCGGTTCTAAATTCTCTTTATGTTTTTCAAAACGACTAATCGTAATGGGATGACTTGGTGCGATGACCAAGGCTTTCCCTTCGCTTTCAAGTTCTCTTAAATAAGCAAGTGTTTCATTATAATTTTTATGCCTATTGTCTAGTAATTCAATCATTTTGGGATACTTTTTAAACACGCGTTTATAAACAAATCTAAATTGTTCTGGTGACTTTTGATAATGTCGATCACGTGTTAAAATCACCACGACTTTATCACAGCCATCTTCTAATGCTTTTTTAACAGGAATGGCATCAGATGTTCCTCCGTCTAAATATTTTTTCCCTTTATACTCAACAATAGGAGAAAATACTGGAATAGAAGAGGAAGCTTTTAAAACAGTACAATCATGATCAAGTGCCGTTTTATCAAAATAAACCGGTTTTCCAGTTTCAACATCGGTTACACCCAGTTTAAATTCACAGGGGGATTTAAAGAAAGTGTCATAATCGAATAAGTCTAGTTTATGAGGAACTTCATCAAAAATAAAATCCATCCCAAAAATAGATCTGGTTTTAATAAAGTTAGAAAAGCTAATGTAACGTTTATCACCTAAGTAATTTGTATTAACACGATAACTTCGTTTAGCTTGATTTGAAACGTAAGAAACACCGTGACAAGCCCCAGCTGAGACGCCAATGACATAATCAAAAAGTATCCCTTGTTCCATCAGATAATCTAGTGCACCCATTGTATAAAAGCCGCGCATCCCGCCACCTTCAAGTACTAAACCTACTTTCATTCATCATCATCCTTTTTAATTGATTGTGTCTTTTATTCTAACTAATTTGGAAATGATTGTCTATGGACAGTGGTGGGATTGAGTTTGAAATGTGAGATAGCTGTGCTAAAATAAGTGTAGATTATTTAAAGGAGAGGTCCTATGCCCCGATTTAAAAAGATATATGTCGAAATAACGAATCGTTGTAATTTAAAGTGTGATTTTTGTCCAAGTGCTACACTCGGGCGAAATGGAAAAGTCATGAATGAAGACGATTTTAAACATATTTTAAAAGAAGTTAAACCTTATACGAATTATTTATATTTTCATTTACTCGGAGAACCTTTCTTAAATCCTCGAATTGGGCGTTTTTTAGAAATGAGTCATGAAGCGGGAATTCAGGTTAATTTAACGACAAATGGTGTTTTGATTGGAAAAGTAAAAGAAACGTTAATTCAATCACCGGCACTTCGTCAAATTAACTTCTCGGTTCATTCTTTCGAAGCCAATGAATCAACGCAAACGTTAAAAGACTATCTGATGCAAATTGCTTCTTTTATTGATGAAATACAAGCAGTGCGTCCTGTCTACTGCAATCTACGACTTTGGAACATGGATGGCGAAGCATTACAGGCGAAAAATACACTTAACCAACAGATTTTAGACTTGATTGAAGAAGCCTTTCATCTTCCGTATCGCCTAAACGAAAAACTCATGGAAACGAACAATGTTAAAATTCGTGATCGCGTGTTTATTAATATGGCGGATAAATTTGAATGGCCAAGTTTAGAGCGCGAGGTGATTAGTGAGAAAATGTTCTGTTACGGTCTTCGCGATCATATTGGAATTCAGGCGGATGGAACAGTGGTGCCTTGCTGTTTAGATAGTGAAGGGAAAATTCCTTTAGGAAATGTATTTGAAACACCGCTGCATGATATTTTAGAAAGTGAGCGTGCCAAGGCGATGTATGATGGCTTTTCAAATCGTGTAGCAGTCGAAGAACTCTGTAAGAGATGTGGTTACGCGAAGAGATATTAGGAGGTAGACAATGATTAGACCGATTATGAAAGATGAAAAATTTTTAGCACAAAAATCAGTTCCTGCAACAAAAGCAGATTTAGCGGTTGTTGAAGATTTAATCGATACGTTACGAGCTAATTTAGAGCGATGTGTGGGCATGGCCGCCAATATGATTGGGATTAAAAAACGCATCATCGTCTTTGCGATTGGGGAGATCATTGTTCCAATGATTAATCCCGTTATCGTAAAAAAAGAAAAAAGTTATGTGACAGAAGAAAGCTGTTTATCACTTGTTGGATTTAGAGAAACAACACGATATGAAACCATTGAGGTAGAATATTTAGATAAGCAATTTAATAAACAAAAAGGAACGTTTACCGGATTCGTTGCACAAATCATTCAACATGAAATTGATCATTGTAATGGAATCATTATTTAAATTAAAAAAGCTAATTCAAGTGAGATGAATTAGCTTTTTTTGATGGGGTAAAATGAAGTATCGTGTAAGTATCACAGGAGAATATCCTTTGTGTTTTTAGTAGTGATAGGTCAAGTGTATTTAGTACGTTAAGTTTCTGGTAGAAGTATTAAATGAAAAAAATGATTCGTGATGGTTAGTTAGGATACTTATTTAATTTTGAATAAAGTTTTTAAGTTTGAAGCTTCCAGCACTTAAGAAAGCCACACCAAACAGCAAAATGATGATTAGATTCGGCCATAATGTTAGATTAAGGGCTGTATCAAATGCCCAGTAAATCGGGAATAGCTTCGCGATATTCATCATGAGCGTTGGTTCAAAACCGAAATCGAACAGGTTAATACTAAGCATCGATAAAATAAACCCGAAGAGTGCATACATAACGATTGACATCTCAATTAAACTTGGATTTTTCACGACACGTGTGACAAAAATAACAAGACTCGACGCAACAAACGACATACTAAACATCAATAAAAGTGGAAGCAATGGATTTGGCATTGACACATCCAAGACCATCATCCCAATATAATAGACAATCGTAAAACAAATTCCCTGAATGAAACACATCGCCAAAATTAACCCACCAAATATCTCAATATCCTTGTTCGCCGTACTCAACGCACGATGTAAAACCTTTTGTTGTTTTAATTGATACACATCCTTTGCGAGTGAGGTGGCACCGATGAACATGAAATAAATGATCATCACGATAAACATCGTCATACTCATATCAACAGGCTTTTCTTTGAACTCGATTTTTGTCGTTATCAGTGAAATCGGATTCAGGTTATAGTAGTCAGTTAGCCAAGTGTTAATTTGTTGTTCAATTTGAATTTCAACTTCTGCTGTTCCAGCGCCCTCCGTTGTTTTTAAAATTTCAACTTGCGGTTTGACACCACCTTCAATGTCAGTTGAAAACGTCTTTGGAATGATAATGACACCTGCTAACTCATTCGCCATTAATCCCTCAAGTGCAGATTCTTGATCGTGATAAATAAATTTTTCTTCAACGCCTAAATTTTCTAACAGTTCTATTTCATAAATGCCATTTGATTCTAAAACATAAGCAACATTTGGAGTTATTTGATCACTATCTGAAAAAAATAGAGAACCGAGGACAAGAAATAAAGGAATAGGTCCCATCATTAACAATAAGATAGGATTTTTAAGATAACGTCTAATATGAACTAAAGCTAATCGAATCATCTTTTTACCTCCCAAAAACGATATTTTTCTTTTAAACAGGTCATTAAATATAAACTAAGCGCAATTGCTATCGTCATTAGGAATGGTGTTTTTAAACTTTCCCACGTTCCATATAAAATATAGTTTTGAAACATTTTAGTAATCGAATAAGACGGAGAGAAGGTTGCGACACTGTCAGTCGGTAAGAAGGTGCCACCGATAAAAATTTGTAAAAAGAATAAAATTAACGCCAACATGTTTCCATATTTAGCGGAGAAAAAGTGACCAATAAATGATCCGACACTTACCATAAAACAAGAGGTTGCCAAAATAGGTAAAAGTAACAGAGCAATAGGTCCCTCAAATGAATATCCAAGGACTCGGTAAACCAAAACGTAAAAGCTTAATAAAATAACACAATATAGTAAATTTGCTAAATAATCATAATTAAACATACGGACTCGTGTAAGCGGGGCTGAATACATTCGCTTATCAAGTCCAAGCTCCGCACTTTTATAACTAGCTCCTGAAATGTTCATGATCATCATGAAGACAAAGAAAGACATCATTCCAACAGAGTAATACGTGGTTGAGTTTAAGGCAAGAGCAGATTCGATATAAACAGATTTTAAACTGGTGTTATCATAAATTAAAGATAATTGCTCGGGATTATCTGTGGATAAACTTCTAAAAAGACCTTCGTGGTACTGATCGAGAATTGACTTTGCTACAGTAAGAGATAACATATGTTTATTCGTATTGAGTTCTTCTAAAACTAACTCACCACCCATTCCCGTTAAAAGATTTTCTTCATAACCATCGGGGATAACTAAAGTCGAAGCACGTTCATCATTTGAAATGATAAAGTAGGAAGACATTGACTCATCGTTTAAAAATGAAATCAACTGATTCGATAAGGTAGATTGATCCTCATCTATGATTTGTAGAGGTAAAGGTTCCATCGAATTTGGATTTGCAAACAGGATGGTCATCATATTCCCCATTAAAAGTCCAATGAATAAGGGCAGTCCAAGCATATACAAAATCGTCATTGGAAACTGCTTAAAAACGACTTTCAAATTCACATAAAGCCACATTAATAATCGCATCACTCTTCCTCCTTAGTCGCGTAACGATTTCCCAGTTAACCATAAGAACACATCTTCAAGACGAGGTTCTTCGTAACGAATCCCTTGTAACTGCGAAGAATATGACTCAAGTAATGCAATAGCGGACGTTAATTTGAAGTCTTTATTAATCGTTAACGTCACTTGATTACCTTCTTCCGTTACTAATGAAACACCCTCAAGTCCTCGTAACTTTAGAACGATTTCCCCACTTAGATGACCGACCGTTAGAATGACCTTTGTTTGTTCTCCAGATAAGGATTTAATTTGTTCCTGACTTCCAGACGCAATTTCTTTACCTAAATCCATGATGAAAACTTTTGAACAAAGCTCCTCAATCTCTTCCATGTAATGAGAGGTATAAATCACTGTTGTGTTTCGTTCCTTACAAATCTTTTTCGTAAACTCAAAAATATGATTACGAGATTGTGGGTCAACCCCAACAGTGGGCTCATCCATAATTAAAATTCTAGGATGATGCATCAAAGCAGCGGCAATATTTAATCGACGTTTCATCCCTCCTGAAAACTTTTTAACTTTCTCCTTTTTACGATCCATTAAACCGGTTGCCATTAAAGCCTCATTAATACGTTCCTTTAGCACCTTGTAACTTAGACCATAAAGAGAACCGAAAAATAACAAATTATCATAGGCCGTCATTTCCTCCATCAACGCTAACTCCTGAGGAACAAGACCGATTAAAGACTTCGCCTCAATCGGTTGCTTCACAATATCATAGCCCCCAATTTCAACACTTCCATTTGTCGCCTCAACGAGTGTCGTCATAATATTAATCAACGTCGATTTTCCGGCTCCATTCGGTCCGATAAGTCCAAAAATTTCACCCTCTTCAATTTCAAAACTGATATTATCTAAAACAAGTTTGTCATTAAAACGTTTCGTTACATTACTCACCTTAACAATACTCATGTTATTTCCTCCCTGATTTTATCATCTGATACCTTCATTATAGTCATAACTGGATATCAATTCCATAACCCATCGTCATAGTAGGGGGTGACTTAAGTCACTTACTTAGAAAAAATGACCTTATAGGGAAATAAAAAAACATCAGTCTAAGTAGAAACTGATGTTTTTTTATGCTAATCCATTCTTAAATGCAAAAATGGCGATTTGAGTGCGATCTCGAAGCTCAAGTTTAAATAAAATATTCGTGATATGATTTTTGATCGTTCCTTCGGATAAAAAGAGTTTGGCGGCGATTTCTTTATTTGTTAATCCTGTTGCAATCTCACGAATAATCATCAGCTCCTTTTCGCTTAAACGATACTGCTCATAAAATTGTGCATCACTTTTAATTGAAGTCGTTTGCGTATTTAACAGTTGAGTTGCAACTTCCGGATGAAAAATAACATTCCCCATGATGGCAGATTTAATTCCCTCATAAATCACCTCATGCGAACTATCCTTTAATAAGTAGCCACTTGCACCGAGTTGCATCGCCTCTTGGATATAAGATTGATCTTTAAACGTGGTTAAAATCAACACTTTTATCTTTGGAAAAGCTTCTTTAATCAAACGTGTTCCAAGAACTCCATCGTATAAAGGCATGCGAATATCTATCAAAACAAGATCTATATCCGGGTGTGATTGACAGGCCTTCAGGGCTTCCTCACCATTTGACGCTGTTGCTACGACCTCAATATCTTCAAATAACGACAACATTAAACGAAGTCCATCACGAATTAGCGCTTCATCATCAACAATTAAAATCCTAATCATAACTTTCACCCTTTCCCTTTGGAATCGTAATTCTTATTTTAAAGCCAACTGTAGAAGGGATAAAGTGAACCTTCCCATTGACCTCACTGACACGCTCGCTCATACTCGTTAAACCGACCCCTTTTTGAAAATTAGGACAGCCAATTCCATTATTTTCAGCCGTTAACACCACATGATCAGGTGAAAAATGAATTGAAATGGACGCATCCGTTGCTTGACCATGACGGAGTGCATTCGACAATGTTTCTTGAATGGCACGATATAGTGTCAATCCCATTTTCGGGCTTAGTTCCCATTTTTGTTTAGAAATCGTCAGTCTGACATTCATCCCAGATAACTTTTTAAAATTCTCAATTAATTCTTCAATCCGATATAACTCTTGATACGTTTGATACTCACTCGGTTTTAAAGTCGAAATGGCCTCACGAACTTCTTGTAAACAATTTTTTAAAAATTCACGTAAATTTAAAGCCAGAGGAGCAACACTTGAATTCTCTTTTGAGGCGATAACTTCCATCGCATTCAATTGAATGATGGCTGTTGAGAGAGCATGTCCGACACTGTCATGAATATCACGTGAAATTCGAT
The DNA here is from genome assembly GCF_013046825.1 of Turicibacter sanguinis. Lineage (NCBI taxonomy): Bacteria > Bacillati > Bacillota > Erysipelotrichia > Erysipelotrichales > Turicibacteraceae > Turicibacter > Turicibacter sanguinis. The sequence goes on from NZ_CP053187.1 coordinate 1,880,694, forward strand.
TTCGCTCTTTTAAAACGGCAAGTTCTGTTATTGAAGCCCCGTAAAGTTCTAATTCTTCTTTAGCCTGTTTTAATTTTTCTTCAGAAATTCGAAGTTCATCATATAAAAGTTGAGCATCTAATTTCTTCTCATGTTCTTCTTTAATATAAAGCCCTAAAAAAGCAACGATGAGAAACACAAATAAAGAAGTTATCTGATTTAATGTGAAAGAGTGAGAAATTAAAAATAGCAAGATCATTCCGATTAAACAAGACAAGGAAAGATGATAACGTCTTGGTAACAGTAAAATACTATCAAGTATCGGTAAAATAAAATAATAGGCTACCATTTGCGGTTGATACGAACTTAAACAAATAAATAAGATTAAATCAACAACTAACGAACATATAATATAAGGTGCTTGACGAAGCGAGAAAAAACGAAACTGACTATTGATAAGTAAGCATAACAGCATTAAGATAATAAAAATCGATAATGTTTCATTCAAACTAATGAAAGAAAAAATAACCGTGAGTAAACTTAAGTAACGAACAGTAATTAATAGTTTGTTTTTTCTCATAAGATACCTCCTGTTTATTTTTGTATTGTATCATGCAAACAATTGGTAAATAAAGTTACGAGGTGATATTTTGAAAAAAGTTATCGCAATTTCAAGTAGTGGGCGTCAAAAAAATACATATCAACTCATTCAATCGGCGGCTCCCTTATTAAAGGAAGCGGGAATTTCTTTGCAAATCATTCATCTGTCAAATTACTTGATTCAAGATTGCAAAGGGTGTGAGGCTTGTATCTTAAGTGACCGGTGCCCGATTAAAGATGATGTGATCGGGATTTTAGAAAAACTGGGGCAGGCGGATGGAATTATTTTAACGTCACCTGTTTACATGGCAGGCGTGAGTGGACAACTTAAACGATTTATTGACCGTACCTGCAAGTGGTATCATCGTCCAGAATTAGTAAAAAAACCAGTTTTATTAATGACCACAACAGCAGGGGGATATGCCGATGAAGTTCTAGACTATATGGAAAAAGTCGCAACTTTTTGGGGGATGCATCTTTGTGGTCGAGTGAAGCGGAACGTAAAAACTTGGGATGAAGCGGTCAGTAGAAAAGAGTTGAAATTTTTTATTAAAGCGGTGGAAGAAGGGGAGGAAACGGAGTGGATTCCAACAAAGGATCAGGTTATCGCATTTCAGGTGCAGAAAACATTAGCCATGAATATCCTTCCAAGAGATCGAAAGTATTGGATAGAACATGGTTATGATGTACAAGTTTACTATGAAGAGAATGATGTGCCCTTTTATTTAAAGTGGATGGGGAACTCTTTTTATAGTTTCTTTAGCCGTATTATTAAAAAAAAATCCTCTTAATAGGAGGATTTTTTAATGATGATGAGAAGCTTTTGAGATTAAAAATCCAATGGTTGTTGAAATCAAGTCGCGAAGTTGAATAATCCCTTCTTGATAACTTAGATTATTCGTTCGATTAGCAATCATTAAAACAATGATACAAATGATGCACACCGTTGTTGAAAACAAAATTCTAACGTGAGTTGCTTTATTCAAATTAATATCTTTATTGAATACAAACTCTTGTTTCTCATGATCTTCAGATTCTTCAGAAGGTGGCGATGCTTTTTTAGTTGAATAGCTATGAGCCATCCCAAGAATAAAACCAAAGATACTTGAGGTACTTGTTCTAAAGACAATCTGAGTGGTGGAATCTAGCGCATTAGCTGGAACAAAAATAGCATAAATCAGTTGGAAAAGAAGGAGGATTCCAATGAAAAAAATACATTTAGTGGCAAAGTCGAGGTGTCCCCATTCATACTTGAGTTTTTTATAGAGTTTATAGATGCTTGAATTTTTATTCATCGTCATCACTCCTTTATTTAAGTTACTATAGAGTATGAAGATTAAACAAAATAATAAAGTGGTAGTATCACGATATTTTAAATATGTTAAAATAAACTGAAACTATAAAAGTGAGGACTTCTATCATGAAAGAGACAATGAAAGAAATTATCAAATTTAGAGATGATCGTGGCTGGAAACCTTATCATACTCCAGAAAATTTAGCAAAATCTATTTCAATTGAAGCAGCTGAATTGTTAGAATGCTTTCAGTGGAATAATGACTTTGATGCAGAACATGTTTCTGAAGAATTAGCAGATGTGATGATTTATTGCATGCCAATGGCTGATGTATTAGAAGTAGATGTCAAAGACATTATTTTAAAGAAATTAGAAAAGAATGCGATTAAATATCCAAGTACAAAATAAAACCCGTGATTTTCACGGGTTTTATTGATGAATGGCGTAAACCATGGTTGTATAAGTTTCATAAAGGACGTAAAGTACCATACTGATTAAGAGCATTTGACTGATGAAACGTTCACCTTTGGCACCTGTTTTAAAGTTGGCGAGTTTAATTTTTTTCTTACACGGATAAAATAAGCAAACCCCTTGATGCGTGAATAAATCAAGTACAATATGTGAAATATGACCAAGCATTAAGCCGCAGGTAATAATAATATAAAACTCATTTCCGACGTCTAGTAATGGAGCGCAGGCAATTAAAACAAAAAAGAAGGCGATAGAAAGAAAGCTATGAGTCAGTGTTCGATGTTTAAAGTTTTTAGCAATGAATTTTGAGATAAAGGGAAAAAGTTTTCCCATTTGAGATCCTGTCATGTCGATATCGGGTAATAATGACCCGACGGTGGTCGCAAGACAATAAAGGGTGATAATGAAAATTTTAGAATAAAGATTAGCCTCCTCGTAATAAGGGGCAATAAAAAGATGGTGGGTCACAAGTCCGCAAAGTAGGCCACCTCGTTGATGCGTTCCGGCAGTCATAGTTAAAAGTCCTCCTGTATAAACCTGATGTCGAATTTAAAAGATTAATGTCATCTATTTTATATTATACAAGAAAAAAACGAATATTCGTTTGAATTCTATGAGGGAAATAATGGTATATTAGATATAGGGAGAGAGAGACTTGCATAAAATGAAAGGATAGTGTTAAGGTAAGAGGAGATAGAAGTCTAGAGCATTTTTTTAAGCCTCTTTTTATTAGACTATAGGATCCTCGATACAAAAGGGTTTAAGGGTTTAAGAACTGATTATGATTTTAAAATGTTGCGTCTTAGTATTTTGTTTGAGCAACCCAACATAACTGCTAAGGAACAATCGTTTTGTATCGGGATAGATAATGAAGTGAGAGTGATGTTTCATGAATTTAGAAGAAGAGTTAACGGGTTTAAATGACGCACAATCTGAGGTCGTTTCTAACCTAAATGATAATTTATTAGTCATGGCTCCGGCAGGAACAGGGAAGACGAAAGTTATTTCATTACGAGTAGCGGGATTTATTAATCAGGGGATTGAGGCGAAAGAGATATTGTGCTTAACCTTTACGAATAAAGCTTGTCATGAATTAGCAGAACGATTGCTAAAAGTAACGAATGGGTTGGCCAAAGAGGTTTTCGTTAAAACGTTTCATAGTTTTTGTTTTCAACTCATTAAAGAAGAAGCGAAAAACTTCGGTAAGATTTCGCGTGATTTTTCGGTGATGGATGAAGAGGATGGAAAGTTTTTAGTGCGTCAGTTAATGAAAGATGATTATGTCATTGCCGATTTGGCCTATCAATATTTGCAAGAATTGAAACTATATCGCTTAATGATTCCAAAAGCGTATCGTGACGATTATAAAAGAGTGGTCGCCTCTTTTCATCAATCTGAAAAAGCACAAAAACTTCAATATTCGAATAGAAGAAGTGATGCTGGAGCATATACCCTTGGATTTTTAGCTCAGTATGGTTGTTGGTTATATGAAACATATCAAACGTATCTTCTTGAAAATCACCTTGTTGACTTTAATGATTTGATTGTTTATGCTAGCGAATTACTAGAAGATGAGGAGATTTTAGAACGTTGGCGTGAGCGATTTAAGGTGGTGATGGTAGATGAAGTACAAGATACCTCCCAATTTGAATATCAACTGATTGAAAAATTAGCAAAAGGAAAGCAATTTAGTGTTTTTGGGGATTTCAATCAAACCATTTATGAGTGGCGTGATTCAAATCCAGAACTGATTTTGTCACAAATTATGACGACATTTAATCCAAAACGATTGGAGTTATCCCTAAATTATCGGTCTTTGAAACGATTAGTTCAAATGAGTGCCAATTATTTACAAAATGCGAAAAAAGCACGCTTAATTAATCCGAGGCTATCCCCACGCGTGATTGAGGCAGCGAATGAGGAAGTGGGAGGTCGGCCTGTCTTTTATGAAGCACAGACCCAACAAGAGGAAATGGATTTTATTATCGATCACCTAAAGCATTATCGATTAGATGACCTCGCTAATACTGTGATTCTAACGCGAACAAATAAGCAAAATATTCAAGTTTCAAACTTTTTAAGAAATGTGGGGATTCCCTGTTATTTGATTGAAGATTTAAGTTTATTTAGACGCAAAGTCGTAAAAGACTTACTTGCCTTTGTCAAATTTCAACTTAATCCATTTGATCATTTATCACTTGAACGATTGTTGCCACTTATTTGTCCTGAGGTATCTCCTGAGTTATTTAATCAAACGTATCGTCAACGATATGTTAGTTATGGGATGAGAATGATTGATTTGTTTCAAGAAGCTGCTTATGAGTATGAAGAACCGTATGGATTATTAAAGAAGCAGTTTGAAAAGGGACGAATTGTCATTTTTGATGTGGAATCAACGGGTCTTGATGTGACTCAAGATGAAGTTATTCAAATTGCAGCTATTGAATTGGTGAATGGTGAGTATACTCGTTCATTTGAACGATTTATTAAACCGAGCCACTCGGTTGGAGACTCAGCTTTGGTGCACGGATTTAGTGATGACTATTTAAACGAACATGGCGAAGAGGCGAGAGAAGTCTTTTTACAGTTTCAAGCGTTTGTAGAAGGCGCTTTATTGATTGGTCATAATGTTCAATATGATTTAAAAATTGTGAGTAGTCAGATGAATCGTTTAGGTCTGATGTTTGAAAATTCAATGGGCTATTATGATACCTTAGATATTGTTAGGCGCCTGTATCCAGATTTGAAAAATCATAAGTTAGATACCGTCAGCGCCTATGTTGGTGTGAGTCATGAGCCGACGCATAATGCGATGGATGATATTTTAGCAACAAAAGATGTGCTCGTTAAAAGTATGGATTTGTTAATGACGCATCATGAAAACCGTAAAAAAGTCATGAAATTTTATGAACCTCATTTATGGGGAGCGATTCAAAGGTTAAAAGAAATTCAAGACTGTTTTGAAACACAGCCGCCACATGTTGCGATGAAAGGTTTAATAGATGCTTTTGAGTGTGAGGATGAAGCACATAAGCAAAGTATCATAGAGTTACTTAATTACATTGGGGCGACCTATCATCGCCTGCATCATACGAATCCACATCAACCAAATTTAGAAATTTGGATTCAAATGCTTAATTTGATGGCGTTATCAAGCAGTGAACTTGATCGTGTCATGAAAGAGGAAAATAAGCTTGCAATTATTACGGTGCATCAGTCAAAGGGGCTTGAGTTTGATCATGTGATTATTCCATTTATGAGTCAGGGGATGTTCCCGCTCGATTTTGATGGGATTAATCAAGAGGAAGAATGCCGATTATTTTATGTTGCGATGACTCGTGCGAAGCAGAGCTTATTATTGACGCGCCATATGAAAGAAACCTCTTCATCTAGAAGGGTGAAAGAGCGAAGTCAATTTATATCGTTTTTATATTCATAAAGAAGAATGAGCCAAAAAGTATGAATGAAAGGGTTAAACGATTATTTGAAATAAAAAAAGAGTCTCAGTTACCTGAGACTCTTTTTTATTCTGTCACTTTGTCAACAACGATGAAGGGTTGTAATTGATAAGGTTTAGGTGCGACTTTACGATCTTGCCACATATAGAAGAAGCGTTCAAGTGGAAAAATAGTATATCCATCTTGCCAATGGTCTGATGTATCATAAGGATCAGCAAAAATTAAGGTATCATCTCCAATACTTGGTGTTCCATTGTTATCATATCCAATAATAGAGACCCAATGACCATCCCAGTCTCCCCATTCAACCATAACGGGTCTTCCTGCTTTTAAGTGTCCTGTTAGCCATGTGACGAAGTAAGAATCTTTAGCATCGTCAACCCAAGCTTCAGTATCGTCACTATTTTCTGAAGCGTATAAAGATGATGAAGAGAAGGTCGGTTTTAGATTTCCGATATTAGAAGGGGTTGCTCCATCCTCTTCGCTTACCAAGTCAGCCTCGGTATAATCAGCGCGATAACTTGTTTCTAATACTTTAAATCCTTCTAAATTAGAAAAGAAGTTGTACATGTCTTCAACGGTTGTGCCATATTCATGAAAGTTATTAGCACTTCCAGGAAGAGCGCCTTCCGTATCATCGTCAACACTTGAACCCATGGCAAGTGCGATATCCCATTCTGTTAAATCAGTTTTTCCCATATTCCAAAGTGTCATTAAAGAAACGGCGTTTCCACATGACCATTCCGTTGTTTGTTGCATCGTTTTAAAACCTTCAATGAGGGTTAAGGTTTCGTCTGATTTTAATCGATAAAAATCGGGATTAACATAAAATCGTGAAGTAGCGTTATCACCTAAAAAGTTATAAGAATCTGCTCCCCCCAATTCATCGTAATCTTCTCCCTCAATAAAATCTGGTTTTAATTTAACTGTCTCAGAAACGGTTTTAACTGCCTCCTCTTCAAGTGGTTCAATGGCAGGTATTTCATTTTGATTTTGGCATCCTGTCATCACCCCTAATGCCATAATTAAAGTTAATAATGAAATTTTTTTCAAAAGTAATCATCCTTTCAAATTTTGATTTTCGTAATTTTATTCAACATTATGTTTAGTATTTATAAACTTTTTGAGCAAAAATAAAATGTTTAGATGAGAATCATCGAAACAAAAGAGAGGGGGAATAGCTAATTTATTAACGTTTTATTGCTCATTAATCATATATTAAACGATTTTTAAGGATAAATCAATCATTTTTATTTAAAAAATTCATAATTTTTTACAATTTATATAAGTAAACATTTAGATTATTATTTTTGTTCTACAAATGGAGAAGTTTCATCTCAAGAGATGAATAAAAAGAAGTAAAAAAAGTAAAATTGTTTTAATTGAATTGGTAGATTTATAATCTTAGTTATTGTATGATTAGCTATAAAGCATTGATTTTTGCGATGTAGATTTAAAAAGTAAGGACGATGGTAGATGAATGATAATTACCAAGCATTTTATTGGAGTAAGCTTGATAATGTGGCGAAGTTATATTCACTCGTATCGAGTACAAAGGCAACAAATGTATTCCGAATTTCGGTCAAAATGACAGAACCAATTCAAGCGGATTACTTATCAGAAGCTGTCGTGGGGGCACTTCTTGAAATGCCATCATTTAGTGTACGTCTAAGGATGGGAATTTTTTGGTACTACTTTGATATGAATATTCAAAAACCAAGAGTTCGTAAAGAGTTTACGTATCCATGTTCAAAAATGACGAAGTACACTAATAATGGTTATTTATTTAATGTCACCTATTATGAAAACATGATGCATCTAGAAGTTTTTCATGCTTTGGCTGATGGAGCAGGCGCATTACAGTTTTTACAGGTTCTATTGTATCAATATTTAAAAAGAGTTTATCCTAATTCAGTCAATCAACATTTACAGTTAATGAGTGACCAACAATCTCAACGTGCAATGGATGAGGACAGTTTTTTAAAAGTTGTGTCGGATCGAGATGGAAAAGTTATTCCAACGACTTCTAAAGCATATAAAATACTAGGAATTAAAAAACGTCCTCAAGAATTAAAAGTGATTCATGGAATGATGCCAGCAAAACAGATTGTTAAATTATCAAAACAATATGGCGTTAGTATGTCTTGTTTTTTATCTTCTTTATTAATTTATTCGATTTATATGGAAAATGAGAAATTCACAAAGAATAAGCGACCAATTACGGTGACAATTCCATTTGATTTAAGAGCCCGTTTTGAGTCAAATACTGTGCGTAATTTCTTTTCTAATGTGACGGTATCGGTTAATGTTTTAGAGGAGATGAGTTTTGAAGATATTTTAAAGCAGGTATCCATTCAATTAATTGAGGGGCAAGATCAACAAGTTGTGACGCATAAAATTAAAGATAATGTGAGTGCTCAAGAAAATTTAGCCATCCGTTTTGCTCCACTGTTTATCAAAAATACGGTGATGAGACAAATTTATTTAAAGGCCGATCAAGGGGTGACAACCACGTTATCGAATCTTGGGCGTATTGTCTTTTTAGATGAAATTTCACAGTATGTCGATCAAGTACGCGTCATGCTTCCGGTGACACCACATCAACGAATTCGTTGTGGGGTTTGTTCATTTAAGGAGACGTTAGTCGTTAGTTTTACATCATCATTAGAAGAAACTGATATTCAACGATTCTTCTTTAGATTTTTAAAAGATCAGAAAGTTGAAATTACAATTTCATGTAACGAGGAAATAAATAATGAGATATTGTTCTAAATGTCAAATGAATGTAGAAAATGAATTGAAAAGATGTCCTTTATGTGGGGAAATATTGGACTTAGTTGAAATTGAAGTGGTTCGAGATTATCCATCCCGATTTGCAAAGAAACGTCGCGTGCCGATTCGTAAACTGATTGTATTTATGGCCATGGTGATTATTTCGTATTCTTTTATCATCGGAATTTTTCATGATTTTAATTGGAATTGGGTCTTTATTATTGTGTGTTCTACTTTATATTTGTCAGTGAGTGTTATTATTGGCTTAAGAGTGAAAAAAAATATTGGACCAAATATTTTGACGCATGTCTTTGGTGGAACTGTATTTGCCGTTATTTTAGATTATTTACTTGGCTATCAAGGGTGGTCATTGAATTTTGTGTTTCCATTGGCACTGATGGCAGGAACATCTGTCTTTACATTGTTAATTATTTTAAGACCAAAGCGTTTTACAGATTTTGCAAGTTATCAGTTACTGCTTGGCGGTATTGGATTGTTTTTATTAATGCTCGTTTATTTTGAGTTAATTAGTTTTCCAGCGGTTGCAGTGGTTGCAGGATATTACGCCTTAATAACGTGTGTTGGGATGTTTATGTTTGCTGATCGTAAACTGATTCATGAAATAAAAAAGAAATTTCATTATTAAAAAGACTTTACATTCCATAAAATGGATGGTATAGTATCCGTAAGTTAAAAAAGAAATAAAAATGGATTCCTTATCAAGAGAAGTGGAGGGACAGGCCCTATGAAGCTTCAGCAACCGGTACAGTCGTACACGGTGCTAAATCCGACAGATTAATTCTGGCAGATGAGGAGCGCGAGTTGTAAGTTAGACTAAGCGTTCTTCAAATTTTTGAAGGATGACTTAGTTTTTTTATTAATTAAATATAAAACCTTATCAAGAGAAGTGGAGGGACAGGCCCTATGAAGCTTCAGCAACCGGTACAGTTGTACACGGTGCTAAATCCGACAGATTGATTCTGGGAGATGAGGGGATTGTTTATTAGAGGACTCTAATGAGACGGACCCCAGCTTTTGATAAGGGGTCCGTTTTTTTATTTCAACTGACAAGGAGGGAGATAGAAGATGATTGAGTTAAGACAGGTAAGTAAGAACTTTGAAAGTCAAGGGCAAGTGGTTAAAGCTTTACAAAATATAAATTTAAGGGTGAATAGAGGTGAAATCCTTGGAATCATTGGGTATAGTGGAGCAGGAAAAAGTACGTTAATCAGATGCTTGAATTATTTAGAAATTCCAACAGAGGGAGAAGTGTTGATTAATAATTTGGTTCTGGGGCAATTGAATGCGAAGCAATTAAGAGAGGCTAGACGAAAAATCGGAATGATTTTTCAACATTTTAATCTCATGAAATCACGTAATGTTTATGAAAATATTGCTTATCCGCTAAAAGGTCAAGGATTGAATCGTGATGAAATAAAGGAGAAGGTTGATCGTTTATTAAAGCTTGTTGGATTAGAGGAAAAGGCTAATGTCTACCCTAATCAGTTGAGTGGGGGTCAAAAACAACGTGTGGCAATTGCTCGGGCATTGGCAAATGATCCAGAAGTGTTGCTTTGTGATGAGGCGACATCAGCTCTTGATCCTCAAACGACTAAATCGATTCTTAGGTTGTTAAAAGAAATTAATGAACGGTTAGGAATTACGATGGTATTGATTACGCATCAAATGGAGGTTGTTAAAGATATTTGTCATCAAGTGGCGGTGATGGAAGAAGGTGAAATTGTTGAAGTAGGACCTATAGTTGATGTTTTTTCAAATCCTAAAGCAACTATTACAAAGGATTTTGTGGCCAATGTATTTCAGGATGAACGGATTTTTGAGTTATTAGAGTCGAGAGGTTCGTTTGAAGAATTAACAAAACTTGAAAAACTTGTGAAGATTTCATTTGTTGGACAACAGACAGGTAAAGCCTTTATTTCTAATATTTCAAAGTTGTTTGATATTGAGGCGAGTATTTTATTTGGAAGTGTGGAGATGATACAAAAAACGCCCATTGGGCATCTAATTGTCAGTTTACATGGCGATGAGAAATTGATGAGTCAGGCACTACAGTATTTAAATGATAATCAGATTAAAGTGGAGGTGTTAAGTGATGGTCGAGTTCTTTAATCAAATTTGTCCAAATGTGGTCGAGTATTTTCCTGATTTATTAAAAGCACTTAACGAAACGTTATTAATGGTTAGTATATCGGGGATTTTTGCAACGATGATTGGATTGCCAATTGGGGTTGTTTTAGTGGTGACAAGGCAAAATCATTTGGTTGAAAATAAATGGGTCTATTATATCATCGGAAAATTAATGAATGTTTTGAGATCCATTCCTTTCATTATCTTGCTTGCGTTTATTATGCCATTTACGAAGTGGATTGTTGGCACAACGATTGGGTTAAAAGGGGCTTTAGTTCCGTTAATTGTGGGGACGACACCGTTTGTAGCGAGACAAGTTGAGTCGGCACTGTTAAATGTTGATGATGGGGTAATTGAAGCAGCAAAAGCGATGGGATCGAGTCCATTTGAAATTATCTATCGTGTCTTGTTAAAAGAAGGATTACCAAATATCATATATGCACTCACGATTACGATCGTAAGTTTGATTGGATTTTCAGCTATTGCTGGAAGTGTTGGTGGAGGTGGTCTTGGAGATTTTGCCATCCGTTATGGTTATCAATATTTTAAAGGAGACATCATGTTTGTGACTGTTGTCGTTTTACTTGTGTTAGTGTCACTAGTTCAAAGTGCCGGGGAATGGCTCCAACGGAAACTCAGTCATTAAAATAAATCATATTAGGAGGAATTGATCATGAAAAGAAAATTATTAGGGTTAGTAATGTCAGTTTGTTTAGGATTTTTATTAGTTGCATGTGGTAATGAAGTGGGAAGTGATTCGGTTATTAAGTTAGGAATTAATGGCGAAGTTAATTCCATTTGGAAAAGTGTTCAAAGTCGTCTTGCAGAAGAAGGGATTATCCTTGAGTTTGTGACTTTTAGTGATTATAACTTACCAAATACCGCACTAGCCGATGGAGAAATTGATGCGAATGCTTTTCAAACAATCGCATTTTTTGAAGAATTTAAAAGCAATCATAACTTAGATCTAACATCAATTGGATATACCGTTTTAGCCCCAATGGGAATTTACTCATCGCAATTAACGGATGTAGCACAATTACAAGAGGGAGATAAAGTGTCAATTCCAAATGATGCTTCAAATGGTGGTCGAGCTCTATTATTACTTCAAGATGCAGGTTTAATTACATTAAAAGAAGGAGTGGGGATTACGCCAACGGTGAAAGATATCATTGCCAATCCTAAAAAGTTAGAAATCGTTGAATTAGTTGCTCAACAATTACCGCGTTCATTTGAGGATGTGGCAGTCGCAGTCATTAATAATGGGGTCGCTGTTCAAGCTGGCTTATCACCACTTGATGATTCGATTTATGTTGAGAATACAGAAAGTGAAACGGTTGTAAATTACTACAATATCATTGCGGTTCGGACAGAGGATCAGGATAAAGAAGCATTAAAACGTTTAGTGGAAGTCTATCAAACGGAAGAAACTAAAAAAGCTATAGAAGAAGAATACAAAGGGGCATCGATTCCAGCATTTTAGTGAATAGGAGAGAGAACGTATGGAAAATCAAATTCGTCAATTTATAAAGGAACAAGAAGCTTATTTTATCAACCTGAGTCATCAAATCCATGAACATCCTGAAATTGCAAACGAGGAATATTTTGCGTGTGAGTTGTTAACGAATGTTTTAAAAGAAAGAGGATTTGATGTAAAGACAAATATTGCGGGGCATGAAACAGGATTTGTGTCACGATATATTGCTAAAAAACCTGGTCCGGTGATTGGTTTTTTAGCTGAGTATGATGCTTTAGCGGGACTTGGGCATGGATGTGGTCATAATATTATTGGGGTAAGTAGTGTATTAGCTGCTTGCAGTTTAGCACCTTTATTAGAATTAACTGGAGGAGAAGTCATTGTTTTTGGGACACCGGCTGAAGAAGGTGGAAATAATGGGAGTGCGAAAGCTTCGTTTGTTAGAGCGGGATTGTTTGATGATGTAGATGCTTGTATGATGATTCATCCAGGTAATAAAACAGCAATAACAACTAGCTCTTTAGCCAATCATCCCATTGAGTTTGAATTCTTTGGACGTCCCGCTCATGCAGCAGGATGTCCGGAGAAAGGAATTAATGCATTAGATGCCATGATTTTATTTTTTAGTGGGGTGAATGCTTTAAGACAACATGTAACATCTGATGTTAGAATTCATGGAATTATTACACACGGAGGAGATGCACCTAATATTATTCCAGAGTATACGAAAGCGAGATTTTATGTTCGTGCCAATACGATTGCAACCTGTGAAGAAATCACGAATAAGGTCATTCAAATAGCGAAAGGTGCGGCATTGAGTACAGGGTGTGAGGTGAAATATAATACGTATCAAAATATTGTGGAAGATTTAATTGTGTATCCCTTATTTAATGAATTATTTAAAAAGATTGCAACTGAAGTGGGATTGATTGTAGAGGACATCAATCCTAATGAATCAAAAGGTTCAACCGATGCTGGGAATGTCAGTCATGTCATTCCAACGATTCATCCATCTGTAAAAATCTGTGACTCTGAGGTAGTGACTCATACTGAGGAATTTAAGCAGGCAGCGATTTCTAAACAGGGGGATGAAGGGTTGCTTCAAAGCACAGAAATTTTAGCTCGAATAGGATTACGATTATTAAGTGATGGTGAGTTGTTAGCACAAATTAAAGAGGAGTTTGAGTTGAATAAAGTGAGATAACATCAAAAGTTGAATTTATAGTTATATCACTAAAGCACTTGAATATAATAAAGTGATTTAATAATTATAAATTTGAAGATGAGGTGAGAGGATGGGCACTTTTTTCGAACAGTTTGGTAAGAAGGTTACTCAAACAAGTCAAGATGCGATGAAAAAGACAAAAGAATTTGCGGAAATCGCAAAATTAAACACACAGATTAGTGACGAAGAAAAACGATTAAATAAAATATATATGAATTTAGGTCGCTTATATTATCAACTTTATGGAAATCAACCTAGTTTGGAATTTAAAGATTTATGTCTAGCAATTGAAGGAAGTTTAAAGAATGTTGAGCATTATGAGGTAATGGTTAATGAATTAAGAGGGATTAAACGTTGTGAATCTTGTGGGACAGAAATGCCGATTGATTCAACGTTTTGTCAAACGTGTGGAAGTCGCTTAAATGAAGAAAGAGGAAGTGTCGTTGCTGTTGTTTGTGCTAAATGTGGAATGGAAAATGGAGCACAAGCTACATCTTGTATTGGTTGTGGACAACCTTTATAAAAGAAAAATCCCCGGTGATACCTTTCACCGGGGATTTTTCTATATTACCATTGGAATTCTTTCCAATCTTCCGCGTATTTAGAGAATAATTCGTTAACTGCTTTACCAATTTCAGCGTATTCTTCATCTTTTAAGTTAGCTAAGGAAACACGGATTGACCAAGATGGCCCTTCGAATCCACTACCGTTTAATAAGACGATACTGTATCGATCGGCTAATTCGAATAAGAATTCTAATGGGTTACGTTTTTCTTTTAAGTATTTAACGAACTCCTCACCGTATTTTAATTTTGCCCAAACAAGAAGGTCAATTTCATTGTAGTATGACGTACTATATGGATCTTCTTTATAAGATAAGTTATCAAAGTTATCATATAGTAAATGTTTACGACGACGGCAAATTTCTTTCGTTTGTTCTTTATAAACATTTTCTTTATCTAATAAGGCAAAGATAGAGAAGATTGCCATTTGGACCTGACAAGGAGTGGATAATCCAGCAGTGTGGTTAAGTGCAACCTGACGGCTATCTGCTACGATACGATCGATAAATGGAATATTATCTGGATCAGTTGTTAAGGCGCCATAACGTTCACGTAAAATATCTTTTTCATCTTCTGGTAATTTGTTGATTAAGTGATTGAAGACATTGTCTTTTTCTAATGCGATAACCCCTAAACGCCAACCAGTGACACCGAAGTATTTAGAGTACGAATAAACTCCTAATGTGTTGTAAGGAAGGGTACACATTAATGATTTGAAATCGTTAGAGAATGTACCATATACGTCATCGGTAACAATCATTAAATCTGGATTTTGACGTTGTACGACTGATTTTAAGTAATACATAGACTCTTCGTTGATTGCAACTGACGGTGGATTACTTGGGTTAACAACACAAGCTAATTTGATGCTAGTATCTGCTAATTTATCTAACTCTTCTTGCGGATATTGCCAAGTATGACGGCCTTCTTCACTAATTTCTGAAGCATAAATTTTTACGATATCGAAATGATAACGAGGTAAGTTAGCAATTTCTACATAAGGGGTAAAGATTGGAACGAATAAGGCGATTTTATCTCCTGGAGATAAAATGCGGTTGGCAATTAGTGAGTCGAAGATATAGCACATTGCGGCTGTACCACCTTCAACAGCGTATAATTGGTGAGTAGATGTTTCGGGATTCCCACCCATTTCTTTAATCACATAATCTTTCACAACTTGTTCGATATGGATTAACATACGATCAGGAACTGGGTAGTTGTCACCGATAATAGCATCAACTAATTCAAATACCCAAGAATCTGGATCAAATCCTTTATCTTTAATACCATATTCAATGATGTTAGATAGTAATTCAATACCAGGAGCATCTTTATGATTTCTTACATAAGAGGTGAATCGCTCATAAATTCCTGGTTTTTCAGGCATACCAGCTAAATCTTTTTCATGCCAAGTACGTTGTGTTTCTTCAACGGCGAATTGTCCAAGAGTGAAGAAGGCTTGACGTGGAGTGGCAGCTGTCCAGTTAGGATTTCCGCGTCCTGCATTGAGCATAATACGGACACCTTTTTGTTCAGATTGTTTAGCCATATGAATTAACTCATCTTTTAATTCAAATGGGCTTAAGTGTTGTACTCTTTCAATGATATCATTGATTTTTTTACGCTTAACTTCAGCTCGTGTAGTCATACAAAACTTCCTTTCAAATTTTGTTTCAAGATATTAATAAGGTTAGGAGAAGAAAATAATAACCAAGGATCCCCAAACAGTTAATAAGATATTACCAACAGCGTAAGGAACGGTGTATCCAAGTACGGGTGCATTACTTTCAGCTTTCTCAGTAATAGCCCCAATTGCCGCTGTTGTTGTTAAAGCTCCTGCAGTTGCTCCTAGAGCAATTGGAGCTGAAAATTTGAATACATATTTTCCAAGAAAAATTCCCGCGAATGTTGGAATAAGTGTCACCACCACACCTGCTAAGAAGAAACTGATCCCTGATGATCTTAAACCAGAAACGAACCCTGGACCGGCATTAATACCGACAACAGCAACGAAAGCAGCAAGACCAACATTACTTAAGAACCAAGCAGTTCCTTTTGGAATACGACCAATGGTCGGACGACGAGAATGAATTAGTCCAAAGATTAATCCCATAATCAAAGCCCCACCACTTGTAGATAAGCTGATTCCAACATGGCCAATCGTGAGCGCCGGTATCCCAATTAATCCACCAATTAAAATCCCTAAACCAACGAAAATCATATCCGTTTCATCTGAATCACGTGCTGGTTTTCCGATTTTGTACGCTAAAGCTTCTACATCATCAACAGGTCCTGTTAGTGTAATCACATCTTTCTTTTTAATAACTGTTTCGTTATTATAAGGGATTTCATCTCCTGTACTTTGAAGTTTAGAGATAAAAACACCACGTGTTAAAGTGTTGTGACGAACCTCACTAATTGATTTTCCAGTAATTTCACTATCTTTAACATAAACAGCCACTGTTTCAGTTGGAAAGTTAATTAACGTATAGTCTGAAATTTCTTGCCCAATCTCTAGAAGGTTAATTTTAGAGACATCTCGTTCTTTAAAAGAAAATGCAACGCGATCATTTTTTTGGATAATTTCATCCTCATTTGGTCTGAAGACATCATTCCCACGTTTCATTCTCACCATAAATAGACGAATACCTTCTGTGGCAAGTTTGTGTTCAACTGCTTTTACAGTTTGTCCAATGTAGCAATCATCAATGATATAAGCGCGATAATCGACATCTCCTGCACGCGAATTTAAAAGTTTTCCTTCAAGTGCATCTTTAGACGCATTATCGATTTTTCGACTTTCTTCAGCTAAATCAACTCCATAAATTTTTGGACCCAGTGTTGAAAGAACAAAAGCGCATCCGATGGTACCAAAAATGTAAGTGACGGCGTAACCGACTGGAACGAAATCACTCATGGATTTAATATCAGCAGCTGAGACTGATAGCTGACTAATCGAATCTTGAGCAACCCCGATAACAGCAGATTGAGTTAAAGCTCCCGCTGCGAGCCCTGCGGCTTGTCCAGCGTTGTAATGAAGGATTTTTCCAACGATAATTGTTGAAATGAGTCCAATTACGCAGACGATAACTGAAAAAATAACTTGTGGAATTCCGTCTTTTTTGAGCCCTTTAAAAAATTGAGGTCCTGCATTATAACCTAGAGCAAATAAGAAAAGAAGGAAGAAAACTGATTTTACAGTGGCATCAATCGTGATGTTTAATTGCCCGATGATAACCCCTGTTACTAATACCCCAGTAACGGAACCGATTTTAAAGGTACCGATTTGGATTTTTCCTACTGCGTATCCAATGGCTAGCGTTAAAAAAAGCGTTAGTTCTGGATGTGAGCGTAATGCATCGATAAACCATGTCATAGTAACTACCTCATTTACTAGATTTTTAAAAATGACAATAATATTATTATCTGTGCTAGTAAATTTATGCTGTCTTTTAAGGATTCCCAACAATTTACTACCCAATGTTTGGTTTAAATTTGAAAATCAATATAAACTAATAAAGATATAATTTTAAAAAAGAGGTGTTTAAATGAATTTTTATTTAATGCCACATCCACCGATTATTATTCCCGCTATTGGAAAAGGGGAAGAATTAAAGCTTTATAAAACGACATTAGCCTGCAATCAAATTGCCGAGGAAATATCAAAGCTTAAACCTCAAACCATCATTATCATTACTCCCCACGGGCCGATGTTTTCAGATGCCATTTGTATTTTAGATGATGAAAAAATAGAAGGTGACTTATCGCAATTTCAATGTCATGATGTGAAGATGAGTCTAACATTCGACCGGGAGTTAAATGAATTAATTTTGAATTTAAGTCAAAACAGAAATATTCCAGTTGTCTCAGTTGATCAACATCTTTTAAAAATGTATCATCGTCGATTTCAACTAGATCACGGAGTTGTTGTTCCTCTTTACTTTATAAATGAGCAATATCGAGACTATCAATTAGTTCATATTACTTATGCTCCATTAAAAGATCGTCAACTTTATGAATTTGGAATGGTTTTACAAGAAGCAGTCAAACAATTAGACCGACAGGTTGTCATGATTGCGAGTGGTGATTTATCACATAAATTAAAAGAAGCAAACATGAAGTATGGCGAAGAGTTTGATCGCCAGTTTTTAAACCACCTAAAAAAAGGTGAGCTTTTAGAGCTTTTTGAATTAGATAAAGAAGTGGTCTACCAGGTGGCAGAGTGTGGATTACGCTCGATGAAAATTATGAGTGGTGCCATGGATGGTGGAAAGTATGAAGGTAATGTGTTAGCTTATCAATGTCCTTTTGGTGTCGGTTATGGAACGGTAAAGTTTAATTATTTAGGAGTAGGGATAAAAGGATTAAAATATATTGAGAAAAAGCCTAAAATTAAGGCAGTATCGATTTTACAGAAAGAAAATCCCTATGTTTATGTTGCACGTAAAGCGTTAGAGGATTATTTTCAACAAACTAAAACGCTGTTAACACAGGAAGATTTACCGAGTGAAATGTTTGTTAAACGGCAAGGTGTGTTTGTTTCCTTAAAAAAACAGGGTCAATTACGTGGTTGTATTGGAACCATTTTTCCAACAACTGATTGTGTAGCAACAGAAATTGTAAGAAATGCGATTGCAGCGGCAACACAAGATCCTCGTTTTATGCCAGTTGAGGAAGAGGAATTAACCGAGTTAAAGGTTTCCGTTGATGTCTTAACCGAGCCTATTTCTTGTTCTAAAGAAATGTTGAATCCTAAAAAATATGGGGTCATTGTTAGCTGTGGAATGAAAAAAGGGGTATTATTACCTGACTTAGAGGGGATTGAAACAGTCGAGGAACAACTATCAATTGCCTGTCGTAAAGCGGGGATTGGTGAAACTGAATCTTATGAAATTGAACGATTTGAAGTGATTCGCTATCAAGAAGGTGATTAAGATGGATGCTCCTGTTTTGTTTTATAAAGGAAAAAAAGATTTAATTCAGTGCGAATTATGTTCACATCTTTGCATTTTATCGGAAGGAAAGTGGGGGAGGTGTAAAGTTCGGACGGTTCATGATGGACAATTAATTGCAACTAATTTTGGTAAAGTTACCTCAGCAGCTTTTGATCCGATTGAAAAGAAACCCTTGTATCATTTCATGCCAGGGACTTGTATTTTATCGATTGGAAGTTTTGGATGTAATATGACCTGTTCTTTTTGTCAAAATTATGAGATTTCACAACATCAACCTCATTCAAAGACTTTACCGGTTGAACAGTTATGCCAGATTCTTTCTGAACAACCCAATCATGTTGGCGTCGCGTTTACCTATAATGAACCTTTCATGTGGTATGAGTATGTCTATGAAGCCGCTAAAAAAATTAAACAAACAATGCCACATCAAAAAATTGTGATGGTCACGAATGGCTATATAAATCAATCGCCATTAATGAAGTTATTACCGTACATTGATGCCATGAATATTGATTTAAAAGGATATACCAATCAGTATTACCGTAAAATTTGTGGAGCAAAATTAAACCCAGTTCTTGAAACCATTAAGCTAGTAGCGAATAAAGTACATCTTGAAATTACAACGTTGCTAGTGAGTGATGAGAATGATTCACTTGAGGAAGTCAAGGAAATTGCAAAATTTATTGCCAGTATTAATCCTAATATTCCGTTTCATTTAAGTCGATATTTTCCCAAATATAAATTAAATCATCAAGCAACGGAAATAGAGGTGTTAATAAAGGCGAAAGCGATTGCTCGAAATTATTTGAATTATGTTTATATTGGTAATGTTGCTAATCTCAATCAAAATACTTACTGTCCCGATTGTCAGGAGTTGTTGATTGAGAGAAATTTATATGAAAGCAAAGTTTTTTTAACTGAACCCAAGTGTCCAACCTGTGGAGCAAAAATTGAAATGATATTAACTTAAAAACTAAATATTGTTAAAAAAAGTGTGTTATTTTTGACTTTTTCTCAAGAAGAAGATAAAATATTTTTTGTCTTGAGAGGAGAGATATTTATGATGAAAAAATTGGTTAATACCGCTTTTACTTACACAGTAGTTGCGTTAGTTTGTGGGGTTATTTATCGTGAGTTCACAAAAATGGTAGGATTCACAGGCCAAACGAATTTATCATTATTACATACCCACTTATTTACACTTGGAATGTTATTTTTCTTAGTGGTGTTAGCTTTAGAAGCAATCTTTAAAGTAAGTGAGCAAAAAATGTTCAAGTGGTTCTTTATTATTTATAATATTGGATTAGTTTTATCAGCAATGATGATGGCTGTTCGTGGATTTTTACAAGTTCAAGGAACAGAATTATCAAAAGCATTAAACGCTTCAATTTCTGGTATCTCTGGGATTGGACATATTGGTTTAGGGGTTGGATTAGCTTTATTCTTTATTGTTTTAAAACGAAGTGTAGCGACAAAATAAAAAAAGTGATGCAAATCTCATTTGCATCACTTTTTTTATGAAGATAAAGCCGTTCTGGGTGGATAATTGGTTTTATCTTTTGATAAAACGATATGAACAATCATTGAAATGATCCCACTTATTAATAAGAATGAATAAAAGCTAATTCCACGACATAATAACATAGCTGGAACTAATAGATGGCTTGCAAAAAATAATTTAAAGACACTCATAAAGGCATTTTCTGAAGCTCCGACTGCACCTGGTAAGGGAATAGAGGAAACAGCTAATGAAACGAGTGCTTGTAAGGAAATAATTTCAAGCATAGTATATGTATTTAAATGAAAGGCTTTGTAGACGAAAAATGGAACAAGATAAGTGGCAGTTAGTTGAATCGTTGTTGTCAATACAATTTGAAGTAGTAAAAGGGGTTGCGTTTTAATGTAAGCTGCGCCTTTTGTATATTCTAAAACGAGTGTTTCTAGTTTTTGACGGGTTGCTTCAACATTTTTTAGAAGTTTCATTTTGGCCAATAAGGTCGTTAAAAAATTAATTAACTGATAAATGAATTTTTTAGAAAACATTGCCATCAAAATTGCAGTCGTTAAAATTAAATTAATAGAGACACTAAAGATTAAGAAATATTTAATTCCATTTAAGTTAGTCATGAGAAAGTCATGATTGACTAAAAAGAGAATTCCACCATATAACATCATGACAATTTGATAAACGACGGTAATAATTAATAAATTTAAGGAAGAGTAAGAAAGATTAATTTTTGCTTTACTCATATAAAACATTTGAGCGGGTTGGCCTCCAGATGAAGAGGGGGTAATCGAACTAAAGTAGAATCCTACGAAAGCAAACCCTAAACATTTAAGATATGAAACCTTTTGTTTTAAAGCTTTCATAATGGAAAAAGTATTCATTGCTTCGCATGCCACAAAAATAAACATCATAGCAAGTCCTAATAGAATGTAAAATGGATTCACCGTTTTGAGTGCTTGGAGAAGCGAACTGATGGATTGATCTTTGAAAATGAAATAACTTGTCAAACCCATTAGGAGTATCATAAATAAAAGACTTAAAGATTGCTTTGTTTTACTATTCATAAAGAACTCCTTTCTAGTGTAATGAAGTGATAACCTTGTTGTTTTAAATGTGGAAGTGTTGTTTTTAATGCCTCAAGCATACGTTTTGGGGCTAAAGGATCGGCATAGGCGCCATGTCCTGAATCATGTAAACATAAGATAGAGGAGTCATTAATTGAATTCAAAATTTTATTTTGAAGAATTAAGCTCATACTATTGTAATCCCAATCGTTAACCATTAAATTCCATAATATCATGGTTAAATCGTGTTTTTTTACAAAGTAATAGGTGAAAAGATTCGTATGTCCCCACGGGGGACGGTAATAATGAGATTTTACACCGATTTCTTCCATGATTTCAAGGCTTTTAGAGAAATCTTTTTTAGTATAAATGTAACTATAAAACCAAGCGTTTCGATGATTTAATGAATGAAGGGCAATCGTATGTCCCTCCATTTGCATACGTCGTACTAATTCAGGGTGTTGCAAAGCATGATCAGCGACGACGAAAAAGGTTGCTTTAATTTGATGTTGTTTCAATAAATCTAATAGTTTTGGGGTATACAAAGGGTTGGGGCCATCATCGAATGTTAGCATAATTCCTTTTTTTGGTGTCGATTTTATCACATTTTTATTAATCATCTTATTATAATATGTTGGTAAAATAGAGTGGATCATAAACAAAATGATTAAAATTGTAGAAAATAGTTTCATGATGCATACGCTCCTAACTGTACAGATAAAATAATCTCTTCTAATGCATTTTTATCAAATTGTTTTTTTAATTGTTGCATGTTGCGTTTAATCTCATCTAAAGCCTTTGCATCATAAATAAGATTAGAAACCATTTCAATATAATCTGTTTGCTTTTTTTGAATGACATGTCCAAGGCAATGAAGTGAAATAAAGTTCGCGTTATTTACTTCCTGTTGTAAAAATGGTTCAAAGACAAGCAACGGAATTTCAGAATTAATCGCCTCAAATACCGTGATTCCACCTGGTTTAGAAATCATTAAATCAGCTTCTTGCATAAATTTATATACCTGGTCCGTAAATCCAATGACCTCAATATTTTGGTATTTATTATGCAATAAATTAAAAAGACGCTTGTTTTTCCCGGTAATTACCGTTGTTTTAACATGATTTAATTGATTTAGTGCTTCATAAAAAGATTCGGATTTGGGTAAGAGACCAAGACCACCTCCCATAATTAATAATTTCTTTTCATAGCTGTGACTATTTTTAAATGAAGACTCAATCGGTTCATTGAATTCGCGCTTAACAGGGATCCCGATGACTTGTATTTGACTGGCATGCACGCCTTTATTAATAAGGTCCATTTTGATAGAAAGAGAAGCAACTAAATAATAGGTTGTATTTTCATTAATCCATTCACAGTGACTACTTACATCAGTGATACAGGTAACAAAGGGAATTCTTTTTTTCGATTTTTTATCATAGTGAGACAATAACTGAGAACAAAACGGAACGGTTGAAATAATTAAAGTTGGATTTAATTCATTTATTAATTGCTGAAGAGAACGTGAAAAGTAGTCCACTAAAATAGGTTTTTGATTAATTTCCCCTTTTTCTGACAAACGATAGAAAAAGTTATAGCAAGTACTGGCTCGATTAATTAATAAATTAAAACTTTTATACAGGATATTTGAAACTCTGGGAGCTGAATATTCAAAAAAATCAACAATTGAAATTGAAGCATTTGGAAATTTTTGTTGAATTTGCTGTTCGATTGAATGCGAAGCAGAATAATGTCCCATTCCAAATTTAGCAGTTAAAATTAATATTTTCATTTGACATTCTCCTTTTTCCTTTTCATACGAGTATTATAAAAGTTAAATCTTTAGAATTAAGGAGAAAAAGTCTTAAGAAATTTTAAAGATTCTCTAATCAAACCTTAAGAATTAAGGTGATAATTCGAGATTAATGCATATTGTAATAAAAGTATGGATGATTGTCATACTATATATAAATAGAAATATCATTCATCATTTTATCATTCGTCTTAGTATTCAAACTTTTTTGAATACTAAGACGAATGATAGTCGAGGGGTCATTTTACAATAGAATTTAAAATCGTGTGGGTCACTTTAGTAGTGAGTATAGTAAGATTCCTACGCTAGTAGGATATAACATCCTCGATGGTTACGGAAAATAAAAAATTTTTAAGTGTCAAACATTTATCTAGAGTTATAGATAAAGATTATTTTTTTAAAGGAGGGATATGGTGAGGGATATTAACTCTTACATCACAACCATAAAAAATCAGATTGAGAAAAACCACGATGAGATTTTGTCATTAAGTCATGAAATTCATGATAACCCTGAAATTGGGAATCAAGAGGTAAAGGCTTGTAAATGGCTAACCGATTTATTAATCAAGCATGGATTTGAAGTGAAGGTTAATATTGCGACTCATCCGACGGGTTTTATTGCACGTAAAAAAGGGCAGAATAAAGGGCCTGTTATTGGATTATTAGCTGAATACGATGCTTTAAAGGGCTTAGGTCACGCGTGTGGACATAATATTATCGCGATGACGAGTGTAGCGGCAGGGATTGCACTTGCCCAAATCATCGATCAAACAGGTGGAGAAATTGTGGTGTTTGGAACGCCGGCTGAAGAGGGTGGACCTCATGGGAATGCAAAAGCCTCTTATGTTGCGGCCAATTTGTTTGAAGGTGTTGATGTTTGTATGATGATTCATCCTTTTCATACAACAGCTAAAACCCAGCCGACACTCGCGATTGTTCCGATTGAATTTGAGTTTTTTGGAAAAGCTTCTCATGCAGCCTCTGCACCTGAACAAGGGGTTAATGCCTTAGATGCTATGATTTTGTTTTATAACGGTGTTAACGCACTTCGTCAACAAAGTCCACGTGATGTTTTATATCATGGGATTATTACTCATGGCGGTGAAGCACCTAATATTATTCCAGATTATACAAAAGCAAGTTTTTATATTCGAGCTGCGCATCACGAAACTTGTTTAATTTATAAAGAAAAGATTTTACACATCGGAAAAGGTTGCGCTGAAGCAACAGGATGCGAGTTTAAGTATAATGATGATTTTAATCAAGTTCATGAGATGTTAATCTGTGATCGATTTGAACAGTTATTTATTGAAGAAGCAAAGAGATTAGGGTTAGAAGTTAAGTTAGAAGGTGCTAAAAGCATTGGTTCAACGGATGCCGGAAATGTGAGCCAAGTGGTTCCAACGATTCACCCAACACTTAAAATTTGTGACGAGTCCATTACGATTCATACCCAACACTTTAAAGAAGCTGCTATTTCAAAAGTAGGAGATCAAGCTATCTTAGATGGAGCATTGATTTTAGCTTCGATTGGGCTTCGATTATTAACAGAAGAATCGTTATTAAATGAGATAAAAAATGAATTTGAACAACTAAAATCGTTAAAGAGTCTAGTCAACTAAAGACTCTTTTTTAGTTTGTTTGTCATAATTGTAGGTTTTTTTTGAGTATACTATAGTAAAAAAAGGGGGAATTGTAGTGGAAAAAATGGTGCACAGTTTAATTGAGTTAATTGGACATACTCCGTTGTTAGAATTATGTCAGTACAATCAGCAAGAAGGAGTTTTGGCTTCTATTGTTGCTAAACTTGAGTATTTCAATCCTGCAGGAAGTGTAAAAGACCGCATTGCTTATTCGATGGTATTAGCAGCAGAGGAGGAAGGGAGATTAAGTAAAGACTCAGTTATTATTGAACCAACCAGTGGGAATACTGGGATTGGATTGGCTTTTGTTTGTGCAGCTAGAGGGTATCAACTAACTTTAGTCATGCCAGAAACAATGAGTCTTGAAAGACGTCATTTACTAAAGGCACTAGGTGCAAATTTAGTTTTAACAAAAGGCAGTGACGGAATGAAGGGCGCTATCGCTAAAGCAAATGAATTATGTGCTAGCACACCTAGAGGAATTATTTTACAACAGTTTGAAAATTCAGCTAATCCGTGCATTCATAAGCAAACGACCGCACTTGAGATTTGGGATGATTTAGAAGGGAATGTTGATGTGTTTGTAGCAGGGGTTGGGACGGGGGGAACGATTACCGGTATTGGTGAAGTTTTGAAACAGAAAAATCCCGATATTAAAATTATTGCTGTTGAGCCGAAAAGTTCGCCTGTTTTATCAGGAGGAAAACCAGGACCTCATAAGATTCAAGGAATTGGAGCAGGCTTTGTTCCTAAAATTTTAAATGAATCGATTATCGACGACATTGTGCAAGTTAGCGATGAGGATGCTATTGCAACATCGCGAAAGTTAGCCAAATC
This sequence comes from Turicibacter sanguinis, assembly GCF_013046825.1. Taxonomy (NCBI): domain Bacteria; kingdom Bacillati; phylum Bacillota; class Erysipelotrichia; order Erysipelotrichales; family Turicibacteraceae; genus Turicibacter; species Turicibacter sanguinis. The sequence continues at coordinate 1,906,497 of NZ_CP053187.1, forward strand.
AGAAGGATTATTAGTTGGTATTTCATCAGGAGCAGCGATTTTTGCAGCGACTGAGCTAGCAAAACAAGAAGCATTTGCATTTAAACGAATTGTTGTTTTATGTCCGGATACAGGAGAGAGATATTTATCAACAGGTCTTTATGAACTGTAATGAAAAAAGACGACTTTCACGTTTTAGTGAAAATCGTCTTTTTTACTTTATAGAACGTTAATGACACGACGGTTAATTACGGTAGTTGCTTTTTTGGGGAAGATAATAGTTAAGGTATCCTGATTGAGCCTAGCTGTAATTTTATTACTTTCAACATCGCCTAAATTGAATGTTTGAGAAAAAGAGCTAGATTGATAACTTTGAGCCCCATCTTGCGTTGCCTGATATTCTTGTTTAACTGTTAAAATTAAGAGTTGATCTTCAACCACAAGTTGAATGTTTTCTCTTTTTAAATTAGGAAGAGTTAGCGTAAAGATGTATTCTGAACCTTGATCGATGAAAGAGGTGTTGTTCATTGTATTAAAGCTTGATTGAAATGAATTGAACATCATATTTTCCATCTGATTAAAAAGATCAAAAAAACCATTACCACTAGAAACTTGATTAGTCTGATTTTTAAAAGGTGTCAAATTAAACATAAAAATGCCTCCTTTTTAGCTGTTTTAGATTTTCTTCTTATTATATGTGTGATTGCCTCGAAATGTGCTCTATGATTAGACGTTAATTTATGCTAACATTAAAGAGGTCTAATATTTTATTATATGGTGATAAAAATGAATATTGTGGAGATTGCAAAGTTAGCCGGCGTTTCTAAATCGACGGTTTCAAGATATTTAAATGATGGCTATGTCAGCGAAGATGCCAGTACGAAAATTAAAGAAGTGATTGAAAAAACAGGATTTGTTCCAAAACGTCAAGCACAAATTATGAGAACACAAAAAACAAATTTAATCGGTGTTATTGTTCCTAAAATCAGTACTGAAACGGCAGCCCGCGTTGTTGAGGGAGTGACTAAAGAGTTAAGTAAGTATGGTTATGAAGTGTTGATTGGAAATTGTGAGTTATCGATTGAAAAAGAAATGGACTATTTAAAAGTATTTCGTAGTTATCAAGTCGATGGTATTATTTTCATGGCAACAGAAATAACACCTAAGCATTATGAGTTGATGGATCAACTTAATGTCCCGATTGTGGTTTTAGCACAAAGAGTTGAAAATTATCCATGTATTATTCACGATGACTATCATGCGAGCCGAGATGCTGTTAGGTTTCTTTTAGAAAAAGGCCATGAATCAATTGGATTTATTGGAGTAGGTGAATATGACGTGGCAGTTGGGGTTGAGCGTAAGAGAGGATATAAAGATGAGTTAATGGCTCAAGGAATAGCAATTGATGAGAATTTAATTCAAATTGGTGATTTCTCTCAGCAAAGTGGGTATCGTTTAGCAAAAGAGTTAATGGAGTTAAAGCGTCGACCGACTGCTATTTTCGCGGTAACTGATCATTTGGCCATTGGATGTATGGAGTATCTAAAAGAAGCGGGATATAAAATTCCTGAGGATATTTCTGTGATGGGACTTGGTGATACACAAATTGCAGGATTAGTTACGCCTAAATTAACAACCATTCATTATTATTTTCAAACGTTAGGCGTTAGAGGAGCTAAGTTATTAGTTGATTATATTCAACAAGGGAAATCATCTACTAAAAATTGTGAAAGCAATTTTATTTTTACGTATAGACTTATTGAAAGAGATAGTGTATAATAATCTTCGAAATGGAGATTATTATTTTTTATCCGCGGTGGGAACGTTCCCTTAAGGTAGGGATCAGTTAATATAGTTTATTTTGCTCCAAGCAATGAGTAAGCGCAAATATTTTTATTAGAGAATGTGGGAACGTTCTCTCATTCTTTTGTAAAATAAGAAAGCGTGTTCTAAGAGTGAATGAGTAAGATAAAAGAGTTAATCAAAGCTATAAGAGAATCGTTTTATGAAAATATTAATCTTATGAGACCTATCATGGGGTCGATCTAATCTTTAAGATAATGTCCCGAATAAATGATTATCTTAAAGTAGAGCTTGTAAATATGAAATTTGAGGAGGAGTACTCAATGGCAAATTAAAATTATGCTGAAGTAGCAAAAGCTATCCTTTCTGCTATTGGTGGAGCAGAGAATGTTAATAGTGCTGCACATTGTGCAACACGTTTACGTTTAGTTTTAAAAGATGAATCAAAGGTTGATCAAGCTGCGATTGAAAAAATGGATATTGTAAAAGGTGTATTTTCAACGGCTGGACAGTTCCAAATTATTATTGGACAAGGGACAGTTAATCGCGTTTATGCAGAATTAGCATCACTTGCTGGAATTCAAGAAATGAGTACGGCGGATGTTAAAGATGCTGCGATGGAAAAATTAAATCCTTTCCAACGTTTCTGCCGTATGTTATCAAACATTTTCGTTCCAATTATTCCTGCAATTGTAGCCGCTGGATTATTAATGGGAATTTTAGGAGTTGTTGATAAAGTTGGTTTAGGACATTTAAAAGAAGAATGGTGGTTCATGTTATTAGATATGTTCTCATCAGCAGCTTTTAACTTCTTACCAATTTTAATTGCAATCTCTGCAGCAAAACAATTCAAGTGTAATCCTTACTTAGCAGCAACAATCGGGGGAATTATGATTCACCCTGCTTTACAAAATGCTTGGACACAAGGGACAGGATATGAAACAGTTAGTGTTATGGGATTATTTGATATGCCATTACTTGGATACCAAGGAACTGTTTTACCAATCTTAATTGTGATCTTTGTTATGTCTTATGTTGAGAAATATACTCGTAAATTCGTACCTAAGATGTTAGATATTTTATTAACTCCATTAATTACAGTCCTAGTAACTGGATTCTTAGCTTTAGTAGTTATCGGACCAATCGCTAACACAGTAGGTGGAGCAATCTCAACATTCTTCACGTATGCCCTAAATAACTTTGGAATCTTCGCAGGATTATTATTAGGTGGAACTTATTCATCAGTTGTTATCACTGGGATTCACCATAGTTTCCATGCTGTTGAATTAGAGTTAATTGGAAATACTGGATTCAATCCATTATTACCAATCTGGGCAATGGCAAACGTGGCACAAGGTGGGGCAGCATTCGCAGTTTACTTTATGACTAAAAATGCTAAAACAAAAGCAATCGCTTTACCATCGGCAGTTAGTTGCTTATTCGGTGTAACAGAAGCAGCAATCTTCGGTGTAAATATGAAGTATGGTCGTCCATTTATCGGGGCAGCAATTGGTGGTGCTTTAGGTGGAGCATATGTTGTGATGACTAAAGTATTATTTACAGCTGTTGGTGTAACTGGATTACCAGCCTTAGCTATCACTGCACCAGGAACAATGTTAAATTATTTAATCGCAATGGGAATTGCACTTGCAGGTGCATTTATTGCAACATGGATTCTTGGAATTAAAGAAGAAAACTAATATTTAAATATTGAGATCAAAGATGAATAATGGGAGTTTCCCACTATTCAGTTTTGCGTATATAAAGAAAAGGAGAACGGTATCATGAAAAAAGTCATTGCAATCGGAGAAGCATTAATTGATTTTATTCCACAACAAAAAGGAGTCGCTTTAAAAGACGTTGAAGGATTTGTGCGTGTTCCAGGAGGAGCACCATTAAATGTGGCAGCAGCCGTTGCAAAATTAGGTGGTCGTGCACAAATGTTAACCAAGTTAGGGGTAGATGGATTTGGAGATGCCATCTTAGAAGAAGTTAAACCTTTAGGTGTTGATGTGTCACGCATTAGTCGTACAAATGAGGCGAATACAGCTTTAGCATTTGTATCATTAAAAGAAGATGGAGAGCGTGATTTCTCATTCTATCGAAATCCAAGTGCAGATATGTTATTAAGTGCTGAAGAAATTTGTGAAGAAGATTTTGAAGAAGGAATTATCTTACACTTCTGTTCAGTAAGCCTAATTGATGCTCCAATTAAAGAGGCACATAAAAAAGCGATTGAATATACAACGAAGCATAATGGAATCATCAGTTTCGATCCAAATGTTCGCTTACCTTTATGGAAAACACCAGAAGCTTGCCGTCAAGCTATTTTAGAATTCTTACCATTATCAAATATCGTGAAAATTAGTGATGAGGAATTAGAATTTATCACAGGAATTAAAGACGAACAAGAAGCACTAAAATCATTATTTGTTGGTCAAGTTGAAGTTGTCATCTATACGAAGGGGACGGAGGGTGCAGAATTTATTACGAAAGAACGTAATATTTCAGTTCCATCATTTAAGGTAAAAGCAGAAGATACGACTGGGGCAGGAGACTCTTATATCGGATCATTCTTATATCAAGTTTCAAAAGCAGCGACAAACTTAGAAGAATTAGTGAATTTAGATGAAGCTAAAGTAGTAGAAATCTTAACGTTTTCAGCCGCAACAGCAGCACTAACAGTTTCTAAAAAAGGTGCAATTGCAGCCTTACCAACAACAGAAGCAGTCATTGAAATGATGAATCGCTAAGCTATAAAAAATGGGAGGCTAGAGCATGATGACAAAAGAGCAGTTTATTAAAGAAATTGAAGCCCACAAACACGAAGTAATGAATAAAGTTGCAACGGATGCTTGGCGCAATAAGTATCATATTATGGCCCCAATGGGATGGATTAATGATCCGAATGGATTATGTTATTTTAAAGGTTTATACCATGTGTTTTATCAATACTCTCCACTTGATGCAAAGGGTGGCTTAAAATTTTGGGGACATTATACATCGCCAGATATGGTAAATTGGACAGAGCATGAAATTGCCTTATATCCAGATATTGCGGCAGATGTTGATGGAGTTTATTCGGGTTCAGCCATTATTCATAATGATGAAATGTACTTATTTTATACAGGGAATGTTAAACATGAGGGGAATCATGATTACATCTTAACAGGACGTGAACAAAATGTAATTATGGTTAAATCAAGTGATGGATTTAACTTTTCAGAAAAACAAGTTTTATTAACAAATGAAGATTATCCTAAAAATATGGGCCTTCATGTTCGTGATCCAAAAGTTTGGGAAGAAGATGGAATGTTCTACATGGTTTTAGGAGCTCGTTCTGTTGACGATAAAGGATATGTTTTACTATACCAATCAACTAATTTAGCGGATTGGAAATTATTAAGCGTTCCTGCTGGTGGACTTGATGACATGGGATTCATGTGGGAGTGTCCAGATACATTCAAGTTAGAAGGTAAAGATGTTTTTATGTTCTCACCACAAGGAATAGACGCTAAAGGATTAAAATTCCATAATGTTTATCAAAGTGGATATGCGATTGGTTCATTTGATGAATCTAAACATGTTTTAAATCTAGGAGAATTTGATGAGCTAGATCGCGGATTTGATTTTTATGCGCCACAAACATTTATTAATCATGATGGACGTGTGATTATGTATGGTTGGGCAGGTGTTCCGGATGCAATTGAACATAGGAATCCAACGATTGAAAATGAATGGCAACATTGTTTAACCCTTCCACGTCAACTTGTCTTAAAAGGTGATAAAATTTATCAATTACCTGTTGACGAACTAAAAGCGATGCGTCAATCAGAAATTGCCATGAATAATTTATCTTTAGGTGAAAAGAAGGAAATTGAATTATTCGAAAACTATGCTTTTGAATTAAACTTAGAATTTACTAACTCAACGAAATTTAGACTTACACTTCGTGAAGATTTAAAATTATCTTATGAAAATGGTATTTTTACATTAGCGTTAGGTGAAAGTGGATATGGGCGTGATGAACGTTCGGTTGCGGTTGACACGATTGAAAATCTTCATATTTATTCCGATCATTCAATCGTAGAAGTTTATTTAAATAATGGAGCAGAAGTCTTTACAACTCGTATTTATAATAAGGAAGTTGATCAAAACTTAGTTCTTGAAGGTGAAGGGCAAGTTAATCTTGTAAAATGGCAATTATAATGTAAAAAAGAGAAATCACATGTGATTTCTCTTTTTTTACACATACCTAACTAACAAATTAACATAATGATATAAAATATGGAAATTATACTTTAGTAAAATTCTAAACGTGTTATAATGATAGAAATAGCTTTGATATGGGAGAGAGAGTATGAAAAAGGACGCTAATTTTTACTTTAAACTATTTTATTCAACGTTTTGTTTGAGTGCTTTTACTTTTGGTGGTGGCTATGTCATTGTTCCATTAATGAGAAAGAAATTTGTTAATGAATTAGAGTGGTTAGATGAAAAAGAAATGCTCGATTTGACTGCAATTGCACAATCAGCACCAGGGGCAATGGCGGTTAATGCTGCCATTTTAGTTGGATATCGATTAGCTGGAATTTTAGGAGCATTTATCACTATCTTAGCGACAGTTTTACCACCTTTAATTATTTTATCGGTTATTTCAATGTTTTATCAATTGTTTAGAGAAAGTATTTTGGTGGGTGCATTGATGTTTGGAATGCAAGCAGCGATTGGAGCTGTTATTGTAGATGTTGTTTTTGGCATGGCAAATAATCTTGTGAAAGATAGTGGGAAAAAGATGATTTGGATGATGTTAATCGTTTTTATACTCAGTTATATTTTCAATGTGAATCTAATTTTAATTATCATCACATGTGCACTAATCGGAGCATTTTTAGTTCATAAACATAGAGAAACAAAGGGAGATGAGGTGACAGAATGATTTATCTAAAACTATTTCTTAGTTTTTTTCAAATAGGTCTATTTAGTTTTGGAGGAGGATATGCGGCATTACCTCTGATAGAGGAACAAGTTGTTGTACAAAATGGTTGGTTAAGTATGACGGGATTCACAGATATTATAACGATTTCGCAAATGACACCGGGTCCGATTGCAATTAATGCTGCAACCTTTGTTGGAATGCAAATTGCAGGACTTCTAGGAGCCATTATTGCAACAATGGGGTGTGTTTCTCCATCTTGTATCATTGTCTTAACCTTAGCCTTTTTATATCAGCGATACAAAGAATTACCGATTATAAAGGGGATTCTGTTCGGTTTACGTCCTGCCGTTGTCGCATTAATTGCTAGTGCAGGTGTATCCATTATTTGTTTATCTTTTTTTGGGGAGGAAATATGGCCACCGAATTTGAATCATCTTCAGGTGGTGTCTGTGATTCTTTTTATACTTAGTTTAATTGGACTTCGTAAGTTTAAGCTTAATCCGATTACGGTCATGCTTATAGCAGGAGGAATTTCCGTTATCCTACAATTCATTTAAAATAATAAAAAAGAACAAGTCATATGACTTGTTCTTTTTTATTACCTGAATTATATAATTAAGTCAGACAACTGGTAAACGTATTTAATGGTAATAAAAAAGACATAGATGGTACACTTAATTCATCGCCAAACAAATTAAGGAGTTTTCATCTATGTCTTATCATCATCTTAACATAAATCAGCTGACAAATATAGAGTCAAATTATTATTTAGGAGTTAACGCTCGTGAATGTGCACGTCGCATGAACATTGGAAAAGACAAAGTGTATCGCTATTATCGCTTATTCAAACAAGGATTAACAGTTGAAGAAATCTACTCCACTTACAAGCAAAATAAAAAGCGTTGTGGGAGAAAAGAACGTGTGTTATCAGAACAGAAGTTAAAGAATATTCATGAGTTATTAGGTCAAGGGTGGTCATTAGATGCTATCGCGGGTCGTGATAAGATCATGGATCACTCAGAAAGAGTCTCGACTAAAACATTATATAAGCTTGTTAAAAATGGAGTCATTGACGCTAAAAAGCTCCGTCGAAAAGGAAAGAATAACCCTAAAAATCACAAAGAAACACGTGGGAGAATTAATGATTGTAAAACCATTCATGAGCGAGATAAGCAGTATCCTAAAGCTTCGATGAATCAAGAATATGGGCACTTTGAAGGGGATACCATTGTCGGTAAGAATCGTGAATCAGCCATTGTCACTTTAGTTGAAAAGAAAAGTAAATATATCGTACTATTAAAAGCAAGTCGTAAGAGTCAAGATGTCAAAGATGCGACATTAAATTGGCTAAATGAACAAGTTGAAATCGACATCAAAACAATAACCTTTGATCGAGGAAAAGAGTTTTCTAGATGGAAAGAAATTGAACAAGAAAGCAAGATACCTCTTGAGATTTACTTTAGTGATCCAGGAGCACCAGGACAACGAGGATTGAATGAGAATTCAAATAGTATCGTTAGACAAGATCTACCGAAATCCACGGATTTATCCGTACATTCACAAAAGAAATTAAATGAAATTGCGATGAAATATAATCGTGTACCCAGAAGATCTTTAAACTATTACACACCAGAAGAAATCATGAAAAAAGCAACTGGATTAGATTCACTCCTTCCAATTGCTTAGTTTGTGATGAATAATTGTCTGATTTAAATTGACAACTCAGGTTATTTTAAATGACGTCTTGGAATATTAAAGCGTAATTTACGTTCAATAGCATTTAATTCAAAGTCATCTTTTGGAGCAACGAATAAACAAGTATACCCTTCTTCACCAGCGCGACCTGTACGTCCGATACGATGAATATAAGTTTCTGGTGTTTCAGGGATATCATAATTATAAATATGAGTCACTCCACTAATATCAAGGCCACGTGATGCTACATCTGTTGCAATTAAATATTGTAAATTAGCCTCTCTAAATGACTTTAAAATACGCTCGCGTTTATTTTGAGCAATGTCACTGTGAATGACTTGGGTATTGAAACCACGTTGCTTCATTTTAGCGAATAATTGATCAGCACGACGTTTCGTACGACAGAAAATAATCGCTAAAAATGGGTTATCTTCTTCAAGAACTTGACAAAGTGCATCAGCCTTCCAACGATCCGTCGTTTCAACTAATTCTTGCTTAATACTTTCAACAGCAACTTTTTTAGCTTCAATCGTAATCATTGTTGGATCATATGAATAACGGTACGCTAGACGTTTAACGTTTGGTGCCATTGTAGCAGAAAAACATAAGGTCTGTCTATTTCTTGGCGTTTGACGTAAGATTTGATCCACTTCATTTCTAAATCCCATTAATAACATTTGATCTGCTTCATCAATAACAACAGATTTGACTTTATCTAAAGTAATCGTTTGACGTTCTAGGTGATCAATTAAGCGACCTGGCGTTGCGATAATCAGATGAATTGATTTTTTTAGCTTATTTAATTGAGAACCAATGTTGCGACCTCCATATGCGGCTAAAACATTAATGTTTCGAATTTCTGCTAGTTTATTAGCTTCTTCTGTAATTTGCAAGGCTAATTCACGAGTTGGTGTAATAATCAAAGCTTGTGTTGCTTCGATATCAGGTGAAATATTTTCAAAAAGTGGCAGTAAGAATGCTAATGTTTTTCCAGTTCCAGTTTGGGCTTGAGCAATGACATCTTTATAATTTTTAATTAAGGGATAGCATTGTTCTTGAATAGGAGTAGGTGAAGTGATACCAGATTTTTTTAAAACTTGAATCAGATCATCACTAACACCTAATGTTTTAAAGTTCATATTGAATTACCTCTCGTTGTTAAATTTATTACCTTAATCATACCATAGTCTGATAGATTTACCTAATTTTCAATTTAAAAAAAGACCATCTTACCTAGATGGTCAAAGAACGATATATATCTAACACTACCCTCAATAAGAATTCATTCCCCAATGAACCCTTATAAGACTATTTTAACTCTAAAATAATGATAAAAAAAGTGTTCATTTGCACACAAAAGGCGGATTAATCAATAAAGATGATGATAATTTACTAATAAATGCAATAAAATGTATGAAATAGGAGGTAAAACACAAAACAAAAGAAAAAATGTGTTAAACTTTGGTTAGTTGAGAATAGAAGAGAAATGGGCTGATACAGGGAGTGATCGTAGTGACTAGCATGAATCACAATATCAAATTATATTGCGATAAATTATTACAGGATGAATCATACATTTTAAAGCTAATGTCAATTTTAGGGGATCAAAAACGTGGAAAAAAATTATCTTTATCTGATTTAGAACAGATTTTAATCTTTACTAAAAAACATCAATTAAAATTAGCACAGGCCGGCATGCTTCATGTGGTAGCATGGTTCAGTGGCGAAGATGGGATATATGATATTGCGGTTGATTATTTGTTAGAGTCTTATCAGATTTATGAAAGTTTAAACGCAGTTGATGGAATGGTATCAGTATGTAATGCGTTAATGTGCGTGTATTTTCACACCGGACTATATACGGAGAGTCAAGAATGGGGAGTAAAAGGAATTAAACTTTCAGAAGGTTTAGAAGATCCAAAATATGTGGCTCATCTTTTAGGAAATACCGTGATTCATTATTTAAGATTAGAAAAATATAAAGAAGCTCGAGAAGTTCAAGAAAGAGTTAATTATTTAAACATTAACACAACGAAAATGAATGAGTTAGTTTTTTTACAAACGGAAGCAGAATTATGTTTAGTAGAGGGTAATTTGAAAAAATCTAAAGTCATCTTAGATGACGTAATCAAGAGATCTTATGAATTAGGTTATCCGATTGCATTTGCTGATTCATTCCGTTTAAAGGCACGACTGCTACATAGTATGGGGGATGAAGTAGGAAGTGACTTGAATTTTCAAAAGAGTGAAGAAATTGCGATTCAATATCAGTTAAAACAGGAAAAAATGAAGACGTATTTGGAATGGGCAAAAATCTGTTTGCAACAAAAGCGATATGAAAAAGCCGAGGATTATTTGCTAAAAGCTTATCAACAGGCCAATCGAAAAGTTGATCCACTCTTTTTCTCACAATTATGTGGGACATTGATTGAGTTGTATAAAGCAATCCATGATTTTGAAAAGGCGTTAAACTATTATGAAATTAAGTATGAGCATGAAAAAACGTTAGAATTAGCTAGAACTGAGTTATGGGGTAAAAAGTTAACACAGGAAATGTCTGCATATGAATTAAGAATTATTAAAACGCTATATGATGAACTTCAAATTATTTCATCGATTGGTCAATCCTTAACAACGAATTTAAGTTATAAGCAACTATTATTAAGAATTCACGATGAATTAGCTAACTTGATTAGTTCTAATGTCATGGCGATAACAGAATTAAATCAGGAAGAAGAAAGTTTAAAATATGCTATCTATATGCAAGACGGGGACTATGTGGATTCAGGGCATATCCAACTTGATGATGAAAATAGTTTAGGTGTCTACTGTATTAAACATAAAAAAAGTTTAATTATCCATGATCTTTTAACAGAGTACAAACACTATCATCTTGAAAAAGATAAAACCATTTTACTTCAGAAGGGAATACAATCCTTATTATGTTGTCCCCTACTCATTCAAGATGAGGTAAAAGGTTACATTACCATTCAAAGTTATGAGAAAAATCAATACTCAGAGCGTGATTTAAGCAAGTTAAGTATATTAGCATCTTACATTGCTATCGCGCTTGAAAATGCTAAATTATATAAAAAGGCAAATTACTTAGCTCGTTATGATGGATTGACAGGTCTAAATAATCGAGTTCAAGTTCTAAAAAAAGGGGAACAAATGCTTAAATCGGCTCACAATGATCGCTGCTGTGTTTTAATGTTAGACATTGATCACTTTAAAAAGATTAATGACACATTTGGTCATCTAGTTGGAGATGAGGTGATTCAAAAAGTAGGATTACTTTTAACAAAGAAAGTTAATTCAAATATTCATATCGGACGATATGGAGGAGAAGAATTTGTTATTTTCTTGCAAGGTTATACTGAGTCGAAGGCATTAGTATTTGCTGAGAAAATCAGAGAAGAATTGTTAACCCTTAGCGTAAAAAGAATAAAAGAGCACTTTCCTTCAATTACGGCTAGTTTTGGCGTTTATGAATACGAACAAGGTTCTTTATCTGCGGAAGAAGGCATTCATTTTGCTGATCTGGCTATGTATTATTCTAAAACGACAGGACGTAATAAAGTGACGCCGTACAGCATGCTTGAAAATAAGGAGACTATTGCTTAATTTTATTAAGTAGTAGTTTTTTTTATTAACCTTAAAAGACTCATCACTTAAGATTTATTTTAAATAGGCTTATACTAGAGTGTTGATGTGATAAAAGAAGGGGGCACATGCATAAGATTTAGTAAGGAATTTTATTACCTCTATGAGGCTTGATGGCAAAACGTGAGAGAGGTGCCTAATGAAAAAAAGTCACGGAATTGAAAAAGAAATTAAAAAACTTCGAATACATCTTTCACATTTACAAGAAAATAGCAAAAAAGCATCGCTTCATCTGTTAATGAATGAGGAAGCACTCATCCGAAAAAAAATTAAAATATTAAAACAACTACCAGATATGGAAGAATACGGGGGAGAAATTTTATATAATGACTATGTATTGTTATTAAACGATATTTCACGAAAAATCTTAAGTCATTACAATGAAGAAAATCAAACCGATTATAATTTTGAAGACCTCACCTCATCTTACAAAGAGGCTTTTATTAACAGTGGAATTTTATGTGTGCTACAAGGTATTTATCTTCCTAGATTAATGAATCATGATTTTCAATGCTATCTCCCAATTAACCCAAAAGATGAATATAAAAAAACGAGGCAAATGAAGCGAAAGTTTTATCTTCATCTTGGAGAAACGAATACAGGAAAAACTTATCATGCGATCGAGGCTTTGAAAAAATCTAAGCGCGGCATTTATCTAGCACCTTTACGTTTACTAGCTTTAGAAAATTATGAAAATCTAAATCAGTCTCAAATTCCCTGTCATCTTTTAACAGGGGAAGAAGAAATTATCGTCACGAATGCTAATCATATTAGCTGTACGATTGAAAAATTAGATTTGAATCAATTATATGATGTAGCCGTGATTGATGAAGTTCAGTTAATAGGCGATGTTATTAGAGGGGCGTCTTGGACAAAAGCAATCTTAGGATTAATGAGTCAAGACATTCATATTTGTGGTGCTTTAAATACAAAAAAATTATTAATTCAATTAATTGAGGATTGTGGTGAGGAATACGAGATAAAAGAATATTATCGGAATACTCCTTTGAAACTAGAGCAGACGCCGTATCAAATGAATAATCCTTCTGCTGGAGATGCGTTAATTGCTTTTTCTAAGAAAAAAGTTCTGGAGCTATCACGATATTATCAAGATCGAGGCTATAAAGTCAGTGTCATTTATGGCGATCTGCCACCTGAGGTGAGACGGTTACAATATTCGATGTTTAGTAGTGGAGAAAGTGAATTGTTAATTACAACAGATGCGATTGGAATGGGAGTTAATTTACCCATTAAACGTATTGTGTTTACGAGTTTAAAAAAATTTGATGGTGAAGATATTAGAGAGTTAACGTCACAAGAGGTCAAGCAAATTGCAGGTCGGGCTGGAAGGAAAGGAATCTATGAAGTTGGATATGTGACGAGTATCGATGAGTATTTGGGGAGGCTTCAAGAAAAATTAGAGTGCGAAGATCGATTGATTGAGAAAGCAATCATTGGACCGACGGAATTATTACTTCAAATAAAAGGGATTCCATTGATTGAAAAGTTAGCGATATGGTCTATGTATTATGACGAATTTTCGTATTATCAAAAAATGGATGTTAGCCATTATCTATTTATTTTAGAACAAATTAAGCCCTATAAATTATCGCAAAACGATCAATGGAAAGTGATGAAACTCCCCATTAATTTTACAAATCCAGAATTGTTAAATTTATTGTTGTTCTTTATTGAGGAAGTGTTTGTTGATGGGAACTTCGAATTAACTAAGCCAAAAATTCACTCAGAAGACCTCGATTTGTTAGAGATTCATTATCAAGAAGTTAATCTCTATTATAATTTTTCAAAATCATTTAATTTAATATTTGATGTGAATTGGGTATACCGAGAACGAGCGAAAATTAGTAAAAAATTAAATTATTTATTACACTGTCTTTAAATCAAAAAAAGAGCATTTATCTATGAGATAGATGCTCTTTTAACTATTAAGCGCGACTTAATTGCGTAATTTTTGTTTCAATTGGAGTTAAGAAGAATTGGATACAAGGTCCGATTAATAATGTTGCAATAATTGTTCCAAGACCTAATTTCCCACCTAACGTGAATCCAAGAACAACCAAGATAACATCAAATGTAATACGAACCCATTTATATTGCCACTTTAATTTATCGCAAATAATAATTGGTAATTGGTCTGTTGGTGCAACACTTAAATTAGCTGATTTTAAGATTGAGAATCCAATTGCAATAACAACACAGCTAATTGCAACGATAGCTAATCGAACGATTAAAGGTAATGATTCAATTCCAAGTGGATCGAATAATTGATTTAAAAGATCTAAAAAGGGTCCAGCTGTAACAACAGCTAAGAATGTTCCTAAACGAATATACTCACGCGCAAAAATTAAAATACCAACAAAGACAATTCCCATGAATAGCATGTTTGCTTGACCAACCGTGATGTGAAGAATATTTGATAAACCTTGCATAAAGATTGTGACTGAGTCTACTCCAGTATTTGATTTGATAAAGAATGAAACTCCAATTTGAATGATGAAGCATCCCACGATAAAGCATAAAATTCTAAAGATAAAATTTTTGAAATTCTTTTGTTTCATTATAGTCCCTCCGATAGTGTGTTTTACTTTTAGATAACGATTGATAAAAATGTGAATTTAAGACATGTTCTATATTCGAATTGCATGCGCTTTAAATTTATTAATTTCAGGTAATATCATACAAAAACAAATAGGAGTTGTCAATTAAAAAGTAAGCGAAAACATTGTTGCTATTATCAAATTTTATTTATTTTTTTAAAACAATGTGGAGGTTTAGTGTATCCGTTTTTATTATAATACCAATGTTTTTGATGTTTTTTTGCACGAAGTAAATGTGACAAAAAAACATATATTTTTTATAGAAAATTGCAGATAAAAATTAAAAAAACATTTCAAAAAAATTACAATTATTGTTAATAAAAGATTAAAATGGTAAAATTGATGTATGAGTTCGTACTATTTTTAGGGGGTAAAAATAACATATATTAAAGCGCCTTATTTTATATTTTGATCAGGTGAAATGAATGAATCAATAAAAAATAGTCAAAGATGAAGGTGAATCATGAGATAGAAAGAATAGTAGTTAGGAGGGGCATGAAATAATGAATATTCAAGGAAGGTTTTCATCATACTTAGATGAATATAATAAAATTACGATCTTAGTACCAAAGAGTTATTATGGAGGGGAAATTGCACCTTTTAGATTAGTTAATCTAATGAATCAGGAAGTACTCGAGTTAAAAGTAGAAGAAAAATTTGATTTTGGAAATGAGCTAAAATATATTTTATCGATTCAAGGGTTTGTTGAAGTAGGGCAAGAATATAGGGTCATGGATTGTTATAATAATGATAGCTATTTATTTTTAGGCTATATTGCGAGAACAGATGAATTCGATAAGCGTTTTTATTATACTGGAGACGATTTAGGAGCGACTTACTCTAAGACAATGACACGCTTTAAATTATGGGCGCCAACAGCGACACAAGTCCAACTAGTCCTTTATGAAGAGGATGTGACGCATTATCGCAAAATGAAACGAAGATCAAAAGGAATTTGGGAATTAACGGTTTATCAAG
Source organism: Turicibacter sanguinis (assembly GCF_013046825.1). NCBI lineage: Bacteria > Bacillati > Bacillota > Erysipelotrichia > Erysipelotrichales > Turicibacteraceae > Turicibacter > Turicibacter sanguinis. The sequence continues at coordinate 1,922,172 of NZ_CP053187.1, forward strand.
ATTTAGAGGGATATCGTTATCGTTATGAAATCGTAAATAATCTCGTTAAACAAGAAACCATTGATCCATATGGCATCGCATCGACTGCTAATGCGACTTATAGTGTCATTATTGATCCCGCTTTATGCGAAACAATTAATCATGATATTAGACCCCAACTTAATCAACCAACAGATGCCATTATTTATGAACTTAGTGTCAGAGATTTTACAATTAATGATGAATTCATTAGGCATAAAGGGAAATATTTAGGCTTAACAGAATGGTTAGAAGGGAGTAATGCAGGACTAGATTATTTGAAAAAATTAGGTGTGACCCATATTCAATTACTTCCGATATTTGATTTTGAAGGTGTTGATGAATTAAATCCACAAAAAAGTTATAACTGGGGGTATAATCCTGTTCAATACAACGTTCCAGAAGGAAGTTATTCAACAGATGCCACGAATCCGTATGCTCGTATTAATGAATTAAGAAAATTAATTAATACACTACATGAAAATGGATTTGGTGTTATTATGGATGTGGTATACAATCACGTATATGAACGACGCACTTTTCCTTTTGATGCAATGGTTCCAACATACTTTTATCGCTATGACTATCAAGGAATGCCATCAGATGGAACAGGGTGTGGAAATGACTTAGCAACTAATCGATTAATGGTTCGCAAATTTGTATTAGACTCTGTAAAATTCTGGGTTGAAGAATATGGAATTGATGGGTTTAGATTTGACTTAATGGGGATTATAGATGTAGATACGATGAATGAAATTCATCAATTATGTGAGGAATTAAATCCATCGATTTTGATTTATGGAGAAGGCTGGGATATGAATACGCCACTTCCTCAAAATCAAAAAGCAGCTAAATTCAACGCTTATAAAATGCCTAAAATTGGACACTTTAACGACTCATTTAGAGATAATATAAAGGGTCATACTTTTAATCATCAAGAGCGTGGCCTAGCACTTGGAAACTTTGGATATGCGAATGTGGGAAAACAATTATTAGCAGGAAGTTCTGGATTAAGTGAAGGAGAAACGTATATGTTTTATCAACCTTCACAAAGTATAAACTACATTGAATGTCATGATAATCACACGTTATGGGATCGCATGCAACTTTCAAATGGTGATGAGAGTGATGAAATTCGTCAAAAACGTCAAATATTAGCGACAGCCATGGTTATTTTTGCGCAAGGGATTCCTTTTATCCAGTCTGGACAAGAATTCTTTAGAAGTAAAAAAGGAATTGAGAATAGCTATAATATGCCAGATGAAATTAATGCGATTAATTGGGAAGAGGCCAAATCACACCAATCAAGCATCGATTTGATAAGAGGATACATTCAAATTAGAAAGGCACATGGCGCTTTTAGATTTTCTAATTCTTTATTAGTAAAAAAACATCTTCGTATTTTTCAACATCATCATTCTGTGATAGAATATACTTTGAAAAATGTTAAAGAATATGGTGAATGGGACGAAATTCATGTCTTCTTCAATACACAAAATCGATCAGTAGAAATTCCGGTGATGACAAAAGGATTACAAATCATTGCAAATGCCTCTAAAAGTGGTTTAACCTCTTTAGGTGAAGTTGGAAATGAGCTTAGCATAGAACCTCTAAGTACAACGATTATCGTCAAATAAAGGAGATCCCACATGGAAGCAGATAAAGATATCATCAATCGATTAAAACGGGTCGAAGGACAAAATAGAGAAATGATTCGAATGATTGAAGAAGAAAAAGATTGTCGTTCGGTTATTCATCAAATGAATGCTGCTAAAACAGCCATTGATCGAGCCATTGGTTATACAGTGGCCAATCATCTAGAAAATAGTATTTAGCAGTATATTGAAGCAAAGAATAAAGATAATCAAGTATTAGAAGAGGCAATTGATTTGGTTATCAGAAGTAGATAGGGAAAAATCCTTAGCACTGCTAAGGATTTTTTATTAGAGAAATGGAGTGTTACGATGACAAATCAAGTAAACATCAAGATTTTAGGTGTAGAAGATGCTCTAATTTTAAATGCCATGCAAGTATTGAATCAGACATTTTTTACAAGTTCAACCATTAATGAATCAGAACAGCCGGACCTAATCTTTTATTATGAAGAAAAAAAAGAAGGAGATGAACTAATCGTCACAGGAACGTTAAATCAAGACGTTCAAACGATTCGTCGTCAACTTGAAGCAAATGAATCAAAGACACGTAAGTATGCCTATTTAGCCGTTTATTTACTCCTATTACAACATCATACCGGCCATATTCAGGCGTGGGGACTGTTAAACGGAATGCGTCCAACAAAACTGGTTCACGGAATGAAAAAACGAGGTTATTCCGATCAAGAAATTAAAGAATACATGCAGGCTGAATACTTAGTCAGTGATGAAAAAATCAATTTATTACTTGATGTTGCGAACCACCAATTAAAAGTTATTCCAGACTTACATACCATCCAAAATGAAATTAGTCTTTATATTGGAATTCCATTCTGTCCGACACGATGTGCGTATTGTACCTTCCCAGCATATGCACAAGAACCGTTCAAAAAATGGATTGAACCCTTCCTTGAAGCACTGCTAGAAGAAATTAAATTAGTTGGAGCGTTCATTAAAGAACGTCAACTCAAAATTACATCCATTTACTTTGGTGGAGGAACAGCAACTTCTTTAACAAAAGAGCAGTTTGAAAAACTATTAATCACGGTATATGAACACGTGGCTAATGCTTCTGAAGTTCGTGAAATCACAGTAGAAGCGGGACGTCCAGATACCATTACACCCGAAAAATTATCATTATTAAAAGAATATGACATCCATCGTATCAGCATTAATCCTCAATCATTTAATCAAGCAACGCTTGACAGTATTGGTCGCCATCATACGGTAGAAGATGTCATAGATAAATTTAAAATGGCTAAAGAATACGATTTTGATAATATTAATATGGACTTAATTGTTGGGCTTCCTGATGAAGGAGAAAAAGAATTAGCCTATACATTAAGTCAAATCGAAGAACTTCAACCTGAATCATTGACGGTTCATATGTTAGCCTTTAAACGTAGTTCAAAAATTACTCAAAATCGCGGGTTATATACGACAGCAAGTAAAGAAGAGTTAGAACGTATGAGTCGAATGACGTATGATTTTGCAAAAGAACAACAGTATTTACCTTATTATTTATACCGTCAGAAAAATATTTCCGCTAATATGGAGAACATTGGGTATTCCAAAGAAGGACATGAAAGCATCTATAATATTTTAATTATGGAAGAAGCTCAAAATATTTTAGGTCTTGGCGTTGGAGCTTCGAGTAAATACTTAATTGGAACGTCAGTTCATAATCCAAAAGACTTAAAAACGTATATTGATTCTTATCAAACGTATGCAACTAAGAAAATTGAAACGCTAATTGAAAGTTTAGAAATAGGTGATACCCATGCAAATTAAAGATTTAAAAGTAAAAGAAGTTCAAACCATCCAAGTGTTAATCAAATCTGTTAACGTCGCTAAAAATGCAGCGCAAAAATCATATTTAAGATTTGAATTTGTTGATCAAACGGGTACTATTTTCGCAAATAAATGGAGTGTTAAACCAGAAGAAATAACGCTATTTCATCCAGGCCAAGTTGTAAAGGTTAAAGGTCTTATTCAACTTTATAATACCCAAAAACAAATCAATATCGAAACAGTAGAGCCCGTAGAAGGGGATCTTGATATTTCTAAATATGTCATGGCCTCTGCTTATCCAGCAGATGTCTTAAAAAGCAACATCGAAACGTTTGTCAATCAAATGCAAGAGGGGTACTATAAAAATATTGTAAATGCCTTTTTAAGCAAATATGAGACTGAATTTTACCGTCATCCCGCTGCAAGTCGTATGCATCATGCTTTTATTTCAGGACTTGCACAACATGTCTATGAAATGTTGAAAATCGCAGCCGTGTATTGTGACATGTATGAGATGCTGAATCGAGAATTAGTGTATGCAGGTATTATTTTACATGATATGGGGAAATTATTTGAAATGACATGTGAAAATCTTGTCAGCACGGAATATACCTTAGAAGGGTTAATGGTGGGGCATATCAGCATGATGGTGTCACTCATTGATGAAATGTCTAAAGAACTAGAGTGCGAGGGAGAAGAATCTATCTTATTAAAACATATGATAATTGCACATCATGGTAAATTAGAATGGGGATCACCAAAAGAACCAATGATTGCAGAAGCAGAATTAGTTCATTACTTAGATGTTGTTTCTGCGAAAATGACGGCTCTTGAGACGGCTTTTAAAACTTGCGAAATTTCTCAAATGAGTGAACGGGTTCCTATGCTCGATAATCGCCGTTTTTATAAACACAAATAAAAAAAGACTGAGAAGGATTTAATTTCTTCTCAGTCTTTTTTTTATTCAGCGGCTTCTTCTGTGTTATCAGAAGCGTCTGTTCCTTCATCAGTTGTTACATCATCAGTTGTTACATCATCTGATGATTGAGTAGCAGTTTCTTCAGTTGTTGTGTTATCAGTTCCTTCTTCAGCAGATAAAGAATCTTGAATGTTAGCTACGATTGCATCATAACGTTTTTGAACTGATTCATCTGTGAATTTAACATTTGCTTCTGTACGATATTTAATTAAAATCGCTTCTAATTTTAATTGAGTATATTCTTCAGAGCGAATTGTTGTTTCTAATTCATCTTTTAAATCATCGAATGATGGCTTTTCATCTTCTGCATATTTGTAGATAACATGGTATCCATATTGTGTTTTAACGGGTTCTTCAGTGTATTCACCAACGTTTAAAGCAAATGCGGCATTTTCAAATTCAGATACCATTTGACCTTTTCCAAATGATCCTAAATCTCCGCCATTTGATGCTGAACCATCTTTACTATATTCTTTTGCTAATTCTTCGAATTTAGCTTCTTTATCTTCGGCAGCATCTAATTGTGCAATTAAATCTTTAGCTGTTTCTTCATCTTCTACTAAGATGTGACGAGCGCTAATATTTGGTGTGTATTCATTATAAGCAGCTTGTAATTGTTCGTCAGTAATTGGGTATTCAGCGGCGAAAGCAGCATCTTGTAAGGCAGCAAGTTTGAAGTAATTGAAGATTTCCTCATCGTTCATTAATCCGTATTGTGCCATATAAGCATAGTAGTTGCTTCCCCAGTTCACTTTAAACTCATCGATTAAAGCTTTAACCTCTTTCTCATCATAAGAGTATTTATCTTCTAATAGATGAGTATCAAGGATTGAGATTCCAGTTGATAATCCATAGGCAGGAACTAATTCATTATATAAGTCTTCAACAGTATATTCTTTTTCATTTGTTTTAGCGATTAAATCACTCTTAGTTTTGTTTTCAGTATAAGTTGAAGAGATTTCTTTGTATTGATCTTGTAAGAACGTATTATAGATTGTAAATCCAGCATCCTCACGCTCTTTAGCAAGGGCAGCTACAACAACTTCATCTGTCATTTTTTCTTTTACTAATGTTTCTGTAATTGAATCTTTTACCTCATCAAGCGTTGGAATTTCTTCAGTTGTAGCCTCTTCAGTTGTTGTTTCATCAGTAGTTGCTTCAGAAGAAGATTCCTCAATTGTTGTTTCCTCTTTTTTATATGTTTCGTCGTAACGCGCTTGAATTTCTTCATCTGTTACAGTAATTGATGCTTTAACAGCAGCTTCACGATATAAATTTAATGCTAAATATTCGCGAACCTCCTCTTCAGAATTGAATCCTTGAAGAGCTAAGAATTGATCGAAGTCGGAATAAATTGATTTATACATGTCAATCATTTGATCAATTTGAGTCGTATCAATCTCATATTTTGTTGATAAAACATCGTAATCCACTTGATTAAGTAGAGCTACAATTCCTCCAGTTTCAACCATGTCATTGAATAATTCTTGCTTAGTTACGTTGTATACATCTGATGTAATAAAATTCTCGTTACCATTTGGTAATTTAATGCTCACTTCATCTTTATTTGAACAGGCACCTAACGTTAAGGTTACGGCTAGTGCGGCTGCTGCAGCGAAGTACTTTTTCATCACTTTCACATCCTCTTAATTGGTATATTATAACGTTTTTAATGATAGCATTTTTCAAAATGGGTAACAATATATTTTTGGTAGGTTTTTGTGGAATTTCGGTAAAAACATAAACCAAATTATGAATTTACCATAGTATATATTAGCTCAGGAAACTTAGTGGGAAATTTGAAAGGAGTTGAGATTAATGTTCGGTAATGGTTGTGCATTTATCTTAGTATTATTCATCCTATTAGTTATCATCGGATGTGGATGCGGATGCGGATTTGGAGCTTTCTAATTAAGCTGTAAATCAATTCCTAGATAAAGAAAGTTTCAATGTTCTTTTCTTAAAAAGAACAAAAAATTAGTGATTATTAAGGGAGCGAACTTGTTATGTGTGGAAATAGCTGTGCATTTATTTTAGTCTTATTCATCTTATTAGTGATTATTGCATGCGGATGTGGATGCGGATTTGGAGCTTTCTAATCAGGCTTTAAATTAATTCCTAGATAAAAAGGTTTCAGTGTTCTTTTCTTAAAAGAACAAAAAATTAGTGATTATTAAGGGAGCGAGTTAGTTATGTGTGGAAATAATTTTGCATTTATTTTAGTCTTATTTATTTTATTAGTAATCATCGGATGCTGCTGTGGTGTTGGACTAGGTTGCTAACGATATAAATACGAAAAAATTTGTAAATGGTTAAAGTGTGAAGTGAAAATATCACCATTGTTTTCTATTAGAATGGGACAGAAGAGGGTGGTGAGGAAGAGACTTAACGAAAGTTAAGTCTCTTTTTTTGTAAAAGGTAACGCCTAATATAGTGTCTGACAATCATCATAACCTTATACTTTAAAATAAGAAAATGTTAAATTGAACAAAGGAAATGATCCTATTGATTGTGTTTTTAAATGGTATCTTTTGATGGGAAAGGGACTTTAATTATAAAGGCATGTTCTTTCGACATTTAAGAGTGGGAAAATGGAAGTATAAAACGATTACAAACAGAGATTGTGTGAAATATTACAGAATGAAAAAATAAATATTATTAATACGTGGATGGCACATTGCAAAGCAATAGGGGGTATCGTATAATCTCCTTGAAATCCAAAATAAAGGGGAGGTTATTATGGAACATACAAGCTTAACATCAGAGAATTTCAATAAGCTAGATGTGTTTATTCAATCACATTTAAGTGAGACGGAAGGGTTGATGCCAATTTTACATGAGGCGCAAGATATTTTTGGTTACATTCCATTAGAAGTTCAAAAGTTTATTTCAAATCGCACTGGGATTTCAGTTTCAAGAATTCATGGGGTCGTGACTTTTTATTCTCAATTTTCAACTGAACCAAAAGGTGAAAATGTGATCGGGGTCTGTTTAGGAACAGCTTGTTATGTAAAAGGTGCTCAAGCAATTTTACAGAAATTCAAAGAGGAATTAGGGATTGAACCTGAACAAACAACATCAGATGGAAAATTTTCATTGGTAGCTACAAGATGTATTGGTGCTTGTGGACTAGCACCGGTTATTACAATTAATGACGATGTTTACGGAAAGATGGATGCTTCACAAGTATCTAGTATTCTTAAAAAATACAACTAGTGAATTATTCAATTATGTAAGCGTTGTATTTTTTAGAAGGTAGAAATGGGGGAACATTGTTGAAAGTATCAACGATTATGAGTCTTCTAGATGCAAAGTGCTTCACTAAATTTCAATTAGATGATGAGATTGAGAGTGCTTTTGCCTGCGATTTGATGAGTGATGTTTTGGCATATGTTAATCAAGATATTTTATTGATTACTGGTCTTGCTCATGTACAGACCCTACGTACAGCTGAAATGTTAGATATTAAGTACATTGTATTTGTAAGAGGAAAGCAACCCAATCAAGAGATGATTGAATTAGCTAAACATCATCATATGATTTTACTAGGAACGCATTTAACGATGTATGAAGCAAGTGGAATTTTATATCAAGAGGGATTAGTTGGATTACAAGTCTGATGAAATGGCAGGGTGGCTAAATGAAGAATAATATACGATTTGTGTTTAAAGTAAAAGCAGATGATTTTTTGAATGCAGGAAAAGTATCGAGTGAAATTAAAAAATACTTGTCTCAGCTTGGGTTGTCTAGAGAACTGATTCGGAAAATTGTCATTTGCTCTTATGAAGCAGAAGTTAATTTAGTCATTCACTCACTGGGTGGAGACATTGAATTAGAAATTTCAAATTCAGCTATTCATCTATATTCTATTGATCAAGGTCCAGGCATTGAAAATATTAATTTAGCGATGAAAGCGGGTTTTTCGACTGCATCAGAAAAAGCCCGTGAAATGGGATTTGGTGCCGGAATGGGATTGCCGAATATGAAAAAACATTCAGATGAGTTTGAAATTAAATCATCGAATGGCGGAACATTTATTCGTATGACATATTTCATTCCTAGTTAGGAGGTTAATGAAATGAAAGGATATAATCATCGCATTAAAATAAACTTTGATGATTGTATCGGTTGTACACGATGTATGCGTGTTTGTCCTACGGAAGCAATTCGAATTGTCAATGGAAAAGTCAAATTAATAGAAGAAAAGTGTGTGAATTGCGGAGCATGTTTTACAACTTGCCATGTTCATGCCTTTGACTTAAAAAAAGAGCGATTAGAAGAATTAAATCAATATCCGTTTAATGTGGCTATTTTACCGATTGCGATTTATGGCATGATAAAAGATTTAGAAGATTTAAATATTGTGTACCAAACGTTATATGATATTGGATTCGATGCTGTTTTTGATAGTTCAATTGTTTATGAATGTTTAGGAGAAAAAATTGAATCTTATGTGACAAGTTGCAAGCTGTCTAATATGCCATATATTTTGACGCACTGTCCCAGTGTGGTCAAACTTATTCAAGTTAAGTATTCTGATTTGAATCATCATCTTGTTCCATTTGATTTTCCAATTGAAATTTGTGCCAAGTTAATTCGAAAAAGGTATGCAAAGCAACTAAAGATGAATCCAGATGAAGTCGGAATTAGTTATATCAGCGAATGTTTAGCTAATTATATGGAAATAAAACAACCGATCGGTAAAAAGGAATCTAATATTAATTTCGTCTTTTTACTTTCAACTATTTTCAAAGATATTTTAAAGCATATTGAAAATGATCCGCCTCAAACGCTGAATCACACGGTTTCTTTAAACGGAATTTTATGTGCTAAAGTAGGTGGGATTAGAAGAATTACCCAATTAATTGATTGTTTATCTGTTGATGGAATGAATCAAGTGGTTGAAATTTTAGAAAAATTAGATATGGGGCAATTGAATCATATCAATGTTTTAGAGTGTTATGCATGTGTAGGTGGCTGTGTTGGAGGGACATTCACACTTGAAAATCCATTCATTGCTAAGAGTAAAATTAATCGTCTCGTCAAAAGTGTGATTCCTTCAGATTCGTTGGAAAAACAAATGCTAAAAGAATTGTCTGATACCTATGATTGGGTATTTGAAAGTGAATTAGAGCATTTTGATATTTCAAAATTAGATGATGATTTCTTTACTTCATTAGTCAAATTACAACAGATTAATGACATCTATCATCAGCTCCCAAATATTGATTGTTGTGCATGTGGGTCACCTTCTTGTCGAGCTTTGGCGGAAGATATTGTTGCTGGATTAAAACGATTAGAGGATTGTATTGTTTTAACACAGAAAAAAAGAGGTGATAATGTTGACACTTAGTCAAGTTTTATTAGATTCAAGATTAACATTAATTTGTGGTGAAGATTTAGAAATAACACAGGTTGAAGGCTTTTATATTGGTGATTTATTGAGCTTTGTCATGGGAAAAGCGAAAAAAGGCCAGTTATGGCTAACCGTTCAAGCTCATCCTAATGTGATTGCAATTGCAAGTCTTTTAGAATTAAGTGGGGTTATTGTTTTAGAAGGGGTTAAAATCCCAGAAGAAACCATTCAATTAGCAAAAGAGCACAAGATAGCATTGATGCAAACAAATAGTAGTGCAGTTGAAATGATTCAAGCATTACTGTCGTTAAGTTAAAGAATGAAGCTGTACTATGACTTACATATTCATTCGGCCTTATCACCTTGTGCTGATGAGTCTATGACCCCAAATAATATTGTCTTAATGGCTAAAATTAAAGGTCTCGATATGATTTCACTGACCGATCATAATAGTGTCAAAAATATGGGACCAGTTGCTAAGATTTGTGAAAAAGAGAATATCTTATTTATTCCAGGTATTGAAATTGAGACCATTGAAGGAGTACACCTACTTTGCTATACCGATAGTTTAGAAGCGATGATGAAAATAGGGGAAGTTACTGAAAAACATCTAGGGATGATTGAAAATCGTCCTGAATTTTTTGGAACTCAGTGGGTCATGAATGAAAAGGATGAAGTGATTGAAAGGGTTAAACCACTGTTAATTCAATCGACCACGCTAACGATTCAAGATGTTATTAAATTGGTCCATGAAATAGGAGGTGTTGTCATAGCTGCGCATCTGAATAAAAGAGAACACAGTATTTTGACAAACCTAGGGTTCATTCCTCCAGATTTATTAATTGATGGTGTTGAATTAAATGCCTACGTTTTAAAAAAAGATAAAGCCTCGCCTAAATGGGGAGACTATTTAGTTTTTATTAATTCTGATGCCCATCAATTAGGCGATATCAGTGAAGCTGAAAATGTCATAATTTTAGAAAATAAGTCTCGCTTCGACTTTTTTTCTTATGTTAAGAAGGAGGAGAAATGAGAGATCTTTCCTTACACTTATTAGATTTAACAATGAACTCGATTCGTGCAAAGGCAACACTCATCGAAATTAAGTTCATTGAATCTAAAAAAAATGATCAACTCATCATGGTCATTAAAGATAATGGATGTGGCATGAGTCAAAAGATGTTAGAGCAAGTTAAAAATCCATTTTTTACAACCCGTACGACCCGAAAAGTTGGACTTGGGATTCCCCTTTTAATGGCGATGTCTTCAAGATGTGAGGGAGACGTCTTCATTCAATCTGAAATCGGGGTTGGGACTGAAGTGAGGAGTACAATCAAACTTAGTCATATTGATCGACCTCCTTTTGGTGAGATTCATAATACGATTGCATCTTTAATTTATTTAGAACCAAACATTGATTTTATCTATGAGCATCAAAATGATGAGTTAGACTATTTATTTTCTACGCAACTTGTGAAAGAAGTGATCAAGGATTTACCGATTAATCATCAAGAGGTGATGAATTGGATTAATAAAGAATTAAAAGAAGGGGATTTTGCCTTCACAACTTACTAATAGTAAAGGGGTTCTGATATGAAAACTTTAAAGGAATTAGAAGAAATCCGTGAAAAAACCTTAAAGAATTTACAATTGCGCGATCATGAAGGGAAAGAAGTTCGTGTGGTTGTTGGAATGGGGACTTGCGGTATTTCAGCAGGGGCACGTCCTGTTTTGAATGAATTAGTTAATGAAGTGAATCAAAGACATCTTGAACATGTCGTGATTACTCAAACAGGATGTATTGGAATGTGTACATATGAGCCGATGTTTGATGTTTTTGATGCATTTGGGAAAACAACTTATGTTCATATGACACCTGAAAAAGTTAAAAAAGTAGTTTTAGAACATTTAGTTAATGGAAACATCGTATCAGAATATACAATTGGTGCAGTGACGAACTAGTAAAAAATAGAAGGAGGGGTATAGATGCAGTTTTATCGGTCACATGTTTTGATTTGTGGGGGAACAGGTTGTACATCATCAAAATCAAAGGAAATTAAACATGAACTTGTTAATCATCTTGTACGGTTAGGACTTGATAAAGAGGTACAAGTGGTTATGACTGGGTGCTTTGGTCTTTGTGAAGCTGGACCTATCGTTATCGTTTATCCAGAAGGAACGTTCTATTCTAAAGTTCAAGTTAGCGATGCAGTACGTATTGCAGAAGAACACTTATTAAAAGGTCGTATTATTAAAGATCTTTTATTCAAAGAAGCTTTAGAAGAAGGTGAAATTAAAGCAGTTAATGAAGTAGAATTTTATGCCAAACAAACAAGGGTTGCTCTGAGAAATTGTGGGAATATTAACCCAGAAAATATCGATGAGTATATTGCACATGATGGATATCGTGCCTTAGGAAAAGCTTTGACTGAAATGACACCAGAACAAGTCATTGAAGAAGTTAAAAAATCAGGATTAAGAGGCCGTGGTGGTGGTGGTTTTACAACAGGTCTTAAATGGGAGTTTACTTATAAATCAAAATCAGATAAAAAATATGTGGCCTGTAATGCAGATGAAGGGGATCCTGGAGCCTTTATGGATCGTTCTATTTTAGAGGGAGATCCACACTCAGTTTTGGAAGCAATGGCTTTGGCTGGATACGCTATCGGGGCTGATACAGGATATATTTATGTTCGCGCTGAATATCCGATTGCTGTTAAACGGTTAAGCATTGCCATTGAACAAGCACGAGAATATGGATTACTTGGTCATGGAATTTTCGGAACAGATTTTAACTTTGATATTGAGTTACGACTAGGTGCGGGAGCTTTTGTTTGCGGTGAAGAAACAGCTTTAATTGAATCAATTGAAGGAAAACGCGGGATGCCAAGGCCAAGACCACCATTTCCAGCTGTTAAAGGGGTATGGGGAAAACCAACGTTATTAAACAATGTTGAAACTTATGCCAATGTTCCACTCATTATTTTAAAAGGTGGAGAGTGGTTCGCAAGGATTGGGACTGAAAAATCAAAAGGAACAAAAGTTTTTGCTTTAGGTGGAAAGATTAACAACACCGGATTAGTTGAAATTCCAATGGGAACAACATTAAAAGAAGTGATTTACGGTATTGGAGGAGGGATTCCAAACGGTAAAAAATTTAAAGCTGCACAAACTGGAGGACCATCAGGAGGATGTCTAACAGAAGAACTGTTAGATACAGAAATTGACTTTGATAATTTAGTGAAGCTTGGATCTATGATGGGATCAGGTGGAATGATTATTATGGATGAAGATAACTGTATGGTTGATATCGCAAGATTTTATTTAGATTTTACATGTGATGAGTCATGTGGAAAATGTACACCTTGTCGTGAAGGAACAAAACGCATGATGGAAATTTTAAATAGAATTACCGAAGGAAAAGGTGAGCTTTCCGATTTAGATGAGTTAGAACATTTAGCAGAATATATTAAATCAAGTTCTTTATGTGGACTCGGTCAAACAGCACCCAATCCAGTTCTATCAACACTCTCTCATTTTAAGGATGAGTATTTAGCTCATGTTGTTGATAAACGCTGTCCATCAGGGGTTTGTACGAAGTTATTAGAATACTTTATTACCGATAAATGTATTGGATGTGGAATGTGCGCCAAAGCCTGCCCAGCATCATGTATTAAACCGGTTGGTGAAGTAGTGAATGAAAAAACAGGACGTCGTCGTCATGTGATTAATAAAGTAGATTGCATTAAGTGTGGGGCTTGTATGGCTACTTGTCCACCAAAAATTAGTGCAATTGTAAAGCGATAGGGGGGATTAGAAATGGAATTAGTCAATCTCACAATGAATGGAATAGCTTTGCAAGTTCCGTCTCATTATACGATTTTAGAAGCTGCACGCGAAGCGGGAATTAAAATTCCAACCTTATGTTTTTTAAAAGATTTAAATGAAACAGGTGCTTGTCGAGTGTGTGTGGTTGAAGTAGAAGGGGCTCGTTCGCTTGTGACGGCTTGTAATATGAAAGTTTCGGAGGGAATGAAGGTTCACACTCATTCAAGTAAAGTGTTAGATTCAAGAAGAATGACGGTTGAGTTACTACTTGCTAATCATAATGTCGAGTGTACAACTTGTGTGCGAAATCATAACTGTGAACTAAAACAATTATCAAATGATTTAGGATGTACGGGTCGTCATTTTAAAGGGGAACGTCGAGAAACGATTTATCGAGATGATTCATATTCAATTGTGCGTGATACATCAAAATGTATTTTATGTGGACGTTGTGTTGCCGCATGTCGTGAAAAAGCAGGGGTTGAGGTTTTAGCTTTTAATCAACGTGGGTTCAAAACTTATATCGGTCCAGCGTTTGAAGCATGTATGGATGACGCAGGTTGCATTCATTGTGGACAATGTATTGCCGCTTGTCCAACCGCCGCATTGCAAGAACATTCAAATATTAATCAAGTTGTTGAAGCTATCAACGATCCAAATAAAATGGTTGTTTTTCAAGTTGCCCCTGCTGTTCGCGCAGCACTTGGAGAAGAATTTAATTTACCAATTGGAACATGTGTAACTGGAAAAATTGCGGCTGCACTTCGTCGTATTGGAGGACCAAGCAGTAAAGTTTTTGATACAAACTTTAGTGCTGACTTAACGATTATGGAAGAAGCTTATGAATTGGTTAATCGAATTCAACAGGGAGGAGTCCTTCCAATGATTACATCTTGTTCTCCAGGATGGATTCGATTGGCGGAACAATATATGCCAGATGTCTTACCACATCTTTCAACTTGTAAATCACCACAACAAATGTTTGGAGCTATTTTAAAGTCTTATTGGGCAGAAAAAAATAATATTGATAAATCATCGATCTATTGTGTTTCTGTTATGCCGTGTGTAGCTAAAAAAACTGAATTAAAACGTGAAGAATTAGCGGTTAATGGAATAGCGGATGTTGATGCATCCATCACAACGCGAGAATTGGCTCGAATGATTCGCATGTATGGATTAGATTTTAATGCATTACCAGATGAAACATTTGATCAACCACTTGGTGAATATAGTGGTGCTGGAACTATTTTTGGGGCAACAGGTGGTGTAATGGAAGCGGCCTTAAGAACAGCAGCAGATGTATTAAGTGGTCAATCTTTAGAACAAATTGAATATGAAGCAGTACGCGGTGTTGAAGGCGTTAAAGAGGCAACCTTAACCGTTGGCGATTTAACTTTGAATGTAGCAGTTATTCATGGTGGAAAACAAGCGCTTGAAACAGTGAATCAGTTATTAACGAGTGATAAACCTTACCATTTTATTGAAGTGATGGGATGTAGTGGCGGATGTGTTGCTGGAGGAGGACAACCTCATATTCCAGCTCACTTATTTAATAAAGGATTAGATATACGAGAAGAACGAGCAAAAGCTCTTTATGAAGATGATAAAGCCCAAGTCATTCGAAAATCGCATGAAAATCCTGTGATTCAAAACGTATATGCAGAATATTTAGGAACACCAAACAGTCATTTAGCTCATGAGTTACTACATACTCATTATGAGAAAAAAGACTTGTATATAAAAAAGTTAAACGAAACAAACTAATCAAGATTATAGTAAATACGAGTCGTATTTGATTATAATGTTTAAATGTTTTTATTTTAAAGCATATTCCTTTGATAGTTTTAAGAGTTTAGGTATACTATAACTGTAACCGAGATTTAATTGATTATGAAAAGTTATAATGTTTTAAATCAAAATTTGATGATATTAGCTGGAATAAAGGTTAGTAAATAGGTTTGTGACTAACGTTTATGCGGTATGGTATTAAATGTATAAAAATGAAATAAAAGCATTTTGCTTTCGTTGTTGATTAGTGTTAGGTATAGTATAATTGTATCGTGTATATATTACAAAATGTATTAAAATCAGGGAGGTTAATGTTATGTCTAAAGTGTTCCAATCAATGGATGGATGTCAGGCAGCTGCATATGTTTCTTATGCTTTTACAGAAGTAGCGGGAATTTATCCAATTACGCCTTCGACTCCAATGGCAGAATATACAGATTTATGGGCTTCACAAGGTAAAAAGAACTTATTTGGTGCGCCAGTTAAGCTTGTTGAGATGCAATCTGAAGCTGGGGCAGCTGGTACCGTTCATGGTTCTTTACAAGCTGGGGCTTTAACAACAACATATACAGCATCACAAGGTTTATTATTAAAAATTCCTAACATGTATAAAATCGCAGGGGAATTATTACCAGGCGTTATCCATGTTTCTGCTCGTGCTCTTGCTGCACAAGCATTATCAATCTTTGGGGATCACCAAGATATTTATGCAGCACGTCAAACAGGATTTGCGATGCTTGCAACAAGCTCAGTTCAAGAAGTGATGGACTTAGGAGGGGTTGCTCACTTAGCAGCTATCAAATCAAGTGTTCCATTCTTACACTTCTTTGACGGATTCCGTACTTCACATGAAATTCAAAAAGTTGAAGTAATGGATTACGAGGACTTAGGAAAATTATTAGATTATGACAAAGTTCGTGAATTCCGTTCACGTGCGATTAACCCAAACCACCCAGTAACTAAAGGGTCAGCACAAAATGACGACGTTTACTTCCAAACACGCGAAGTACAAAATAAATACTACGATGCAGTTCCTGGTATTGTAGCAGATTATATGGAAAAAATTTCTGAAATTACAGGTCGTCCTTATGCACCATTTATGTATTATGGAGCAGAAGATGCAACAGATATTATCGTTGCAATGGGATCAATTACAGAAACAATTAAAGAAACAATTGATTATTTAATTAAAACTGAAGGACGTAAAATTGGTTTAATTACAGTTCACTTATATCGTCCATTTAGTTCTGAATACTTCTTCAAAGTATTGCCAAGTACAGTAGAACGTATTGCAGTATTAGACCGTACAAAAGAACCAGGAGCACCAAGTGAACCATTATGTTTAGATGTACGTTCAATCTTCCATGGTCGTGAAAATGCACCAAAAATTATTGGAGGACGTTTCGGTTTATCTTCAAAAGATACAACACCTTCACATATTTTAGCAGTGTATGAAAACTTAGCTGGAGAACAAAAAGATGATTTCACAGTTGGTATTGTCGATGATGTAACATTCAAATCATTACCAATTAATAAAGAAATCATGGTATTAGAAGATCACGTAACAGAAGCTTTATTCTTCGGTTTAGGATCTGATGGGACAATCGGAGCTAATAAAAATACAATTAAAATCATCGGAGAAAATACTGACTTATATGCACAAGCATACTTTGCATACGATTCAAAAAAATCAGGTGGTTTAACACGTTCTAATTTACGTTTTGGTAAAGATGTGATCCGTGCTCCATATCTAGTATCAACTCCAAGTTTCGTATCTTGTTCAATGGATACATACATTGGTAAATACGATATGATTAGTGGATTACGTCAAGGAGGAACATTCTTATTAAATACTGTTCACTCTAAAGAAGAAATCGTTGAAATGTGGCCAAATAGTTTCAAAAAACAATTAGCAGAGAAAAATGCGAAAGTATACTTAATTGATGCCGTAACATTAGCTAAAGAAATTGGATTAGGACGTCGAACTAATACAATCATGCAATCTGCATTCTTCAAATTAAATGAGCAAATCATGCCATATGAAACAGCTCAAACATTAATGAAAAAATATGTTGAAAAATTATATTCACGTAAAGGTGAAGCAATTATCTCAATGAACTTCGCTGCTATTGATAAAGGAGCAGAGGGATTAGTTGAGTTAACAGTAGACCCAGCATGGGCCAACTTAACAGACGAAGAAGTTCATGTTGATGAAACTCGACCACACTTCGTAAAAACAATTGCTGATCCAATTAATCATAATGATGGAAATAATTTACCAGTTTCAGCATTCGTTGATTATGCTGATGGAACAATGGTAAATGGTTCTGCGGCTTATGAAAAACGTGGGATTGCAAACTTCGTTCCAAAATGGATTGAAGAAAACTGTATCCAATGTAATCAATGTGCGTTCGTTTGTCCTCATGCTGTTATCCGTCCATTCTTAGTGACTGAAGCAGAAAAAGAACAAGCTCCAGAAGGAACACGTACATTAAAAGCGATTGGAAAAGGATTAGATGGATTAGAATATTGTATCCAAGTTTCAACACTGGATTGTACAGGATGTGAAGTTTGTGCACATATCTGTCCAGGTAAAAAAGGAAATAAAGCCTTAGTTATGGTTCCAATTAGTGAAGAATTAGAAGCAGGACAAGCAGAACGTTCTGACTACTTCTTCAATAAAGTAACTTATAAAGATGATTTATTACCAAAAACAACAGTTAAAGGTGCTCAATTTGCTCAACCATTATTCGAATTCTCTGGAGCATGTGCTGGATGTGGAGAAACTCCATATTTAACATTAATGACTCGTTTATTCGGTGATCGTATGACAATTGCCAATGCAACAGGATGTTCATCAATCTATGGTGGTTCATTCCCAGCAACACCTTATACTACAAATGCTAATGGAGAAGGACCGGCATGGGCTAACTCATTATTCGAAGATAATGCAGAATTCGGATTTGGTATGCATGTGGCTGCTGAGACATTACGTAACCGTATTGGAATCATCATGGAAGAAAATATGGAAAACGTAGAAGCTGAATTAGCAGAATTATTTACGAAATGGTTAGATAACCGTCATAATGGTTCAGTAACAAAAGCATTAGCACCACAATTAGAAGTTGCTATTTCTTCATCAGCTAATGAAGCAGTTAAAGAAATTTTAGACTTAAAAGATTACATCGTTAAACAATCTAACTGGATTGTAGGTGGAGATGGATGGGCATATGACATCGGTTATGGAGGATTAGACCACGTTATCGCTAATAATGAAGATGTTAACATCTTAGTATTAGATACAGAGGTTTACTCAAATACTGGTGGACAATCATCTAAATCTTCTCGTGCCGCTTCAATTGCTAAATTTACTGCGGCTGGTAAATCAGGTAAGAAAAAAGACTTAGCAGCGATTGCAATGTCTTATGGACACGTATATGTTGCTCAAATTTCTCATGGTGCTAGCCAAGCTCAAGTATTAAAAGCATTCATGGAAGCAGAAGCTCATGAAGGTCCATCAATTATCTTAGCGTACTCACCATGTATCGCTCACGGTATTAAGGGTGGATTAGCTAATAGCCAATCTCAAGCTAAATTAGCAACAGAATGTGGATATTGGCCAACATATCGCTTTGATCCAAAATTAATCGATCAAGGTAAAAACCCATTAACAATCGATTCTAAAGCACCAAACTGGGATAAATATCAAGACTTCTTAATGAGTGAAGCTCGTTATGCTCAAGTTACAAAAATCAACCCTGAGCATGCACAACGCTTATTAGATGAAAATAGAAAAGAAGCACAACGTCGTTATCGTCAATTAGAACGTATGGCTGCTCTTGACTATTCAGAAGAAGCAATTGAAACAAACGAATAATATAGATGAAACAGGTCAGTTAATCTGACCTGTTTTTTTATGTCTAATCGAAGGTGAAGCTTTTATAAAACAGGATAGAAAATAGCCAAGATGGTCTCAGACTTAAAGGATATATTAGAAAGGAAACGTAGAATGTTTATGTATTGAGAATTATTTTGTTAGGGCAATGTATCGCATAATAAAACGACAAAGGTGAACAAAAAACTACAAAAAACAAATAAAAACCAAAAATAAACCGCTTTCATATAGTTTGTGTGTAACGGGTTACTAAAAAATAATATGAATTAATAATCATCTGACAAAAGACGCTAAAATCAAACGTTTAGTCGTGTTAGGATTATGAGGTAATAAAGAGGGTCATGGAGGAAATGATAAAAAAGAAATAGAGATGGCCGAAATATTGCAAGGAAGAATGGGGGATTATTAAATGAAAACATTAGCCATGATTTTAGCCGGAGGACGAGGATCAAGACTTGATATTTTATCATTAGGAAGAGCTAAGCCTAGTGTTCCATTTGCAGGGAAATTCAGAATTATTGACTTCGTTTTGAGTAACTGCTCAAATTCAGAAATATATGATATTGGAATTTTAACTCAATACTTACCATTATCATTAAATGAACATATTGGGGTTGGACAAGCGTGGGATTTTGACCGTAAAAATACAGGGGTGACGCTATTACAACCATGTGAAGGATTGTCATCTGATGAATGGTATACTGGAACAGCAGATGCTGTTTATCAAAATATTAGCTATATTAAACGTAAAAATCCTGATTATGTGTTGATTTTATCGGGTGACCATATCTATAAAATGGATTATCGTCCTTTAATCGATCAACATATTAAAACGGGAGCAGATGTAACGGTCTGTGCTCAAGAAGTGGATATTAGAGAAGCCTCACGCTTTGGAATTTTAACAGATGATGAAAATGGACGCATTATTGAGTTTGAAGAAAAGCCAGCAGAGCCAAAAAGTAATTTAGCTTCAATGGGGATTTATGTGTTCACAACAGATGTTTTAATTAATACTTTACAAGAGTTGAAAAAAACAGGATTAGATTTTGGTGGTGATGTTATTCCTCACTTAATTCATCATGGAAATGTGTATTCTTATCGTTTTAATAGCTATTGGAAAGATGTAGGAACTTATGAGTCTTACTTGGAGTCAAACTTAGAATTAACAACAACGGTTGATAAAATTCAATTAGATATGTATGACAAAGATTGGGTTATTCATACAAGAAGTGAGGAAAAACCAACAGCTAAGTTTGGTTCAAAGGCGCAAGTATGCCAAAGTTTAATCTCTAATGGATCGATTATCGCAGGATCTGTTACAAAATGTGTTATTAGTCCAGGGGTACATATTCATCCAAATGCAATCGTTCGAAACAGTGTTATCATGAATGATACAGTGATTGAAGAGGGGTGTATCATTGATGGAGCGATCATTGATAAAAATGTTGTCATTGGAAAAGGTTCAATCATTGGACGAGGAAAAGTACATTGTCCAAATGAAGAAAAACCAAATGTTTTATCAAGTGGATTAAATGTTATTGGTAAGGGTGTATGTATTCCAGAAGGGACAATTATTGAACGAAATGTTCGTATTTTCCCTCATGCAGAAGCAAACGATTTTAATGAACAAATCATTACATGTGGTCGAACAATCCGTCCGTCTAAGGAGGCATAACTGGTGAAAGTAGCCTTTGTATCCTCTGAAGTATATCCGTTTATTAAAACGGGAGGATTAGCTGATGTTGCCTATGCCTTACCGAAAGCATTAGCTAAACTTGGACATGATGTTCGTGTCATTTTGCCAGCCTATAAGCAAATTCCTGAAGGATTACTTCAGGGAGCTTATTGGGTAACGAATGTAGAGTTAATGGGAAAAACGTTCTGGATTAACTGTGTTGAATCAGAAGGTGTTAAATATTATTTAATATTTGAACCACTTTTTTCAAATCGTGATTCAATTTATGAAAATGATGATCGTGATTATCAATTTGCGATGTTTTGTGAAATCACATTAAAATTATTAAAAAATATTAACTTTCAAGCAGATGTCATTCATACTAATGATTGGCAAACGGGATTAATTCCATTTTTTATGCATCAACGTTATTATGCAGATCCATTTTATTATGATACGAAAACACTTTATACCATTCATAATCTTCGTTTCCAAGGTATTTTCAGTTCTCAAGCAGTTCGTGCACTTGGGTATCGGTTTGATGATATTAGCATTAATTACATGCAACTTGGAATTCAATATGCGACGAAGGTTAATACAGTAAGTGAAACATATGCGAAAGAAATCCTTACTGATTTTTATGGAGAGCATTTAAATCATAATTTATGGATGAGAAAAGCGGATTTAAGTGGAATCGTCAATGGAATTGATGTGGATTTGTTTAATCCTGAGGTTGATTTATCACTGCGTAGTCAATATTCAGTTGAGACGCTTTATTTAAAAGCTGATAATAAAGAAGAGTTACAACGCCGCTTTGGAATGGAAGTTAATAAAGAAATGGCTTTAATTGGAGTGGTCACACGATTAGATTCTCAAAAGGGTTTGGATTTAATGGCCTGTGTGATGGAAGAAATGTTAATCCATGATCATGTTCAATTCTTTATTTTAGGATCGGGAGAGGCGAAGTATGAAGCATTTTTCCAATCTCTTCGCGACCGTTATCCGCAAAAGCTTGGGGTTTACTTTGGATATAATGCGGCACTTGCTAATTTAGTTTATGGAGCAAGTGATATGTTCTTAATGCCTTCTTTATATGAGCCATGTGGATTATCACAACTTATTTCACTTCGATACGGAACAGTTCCAATTGTTCGTGAAACAGGTGGATTGAATGATACGGTACACGCCTTTAATGAATTCACGAAAGAAGGAAATGGATTTAGTTTCACGAATTATAATGCGCACGATATGATGTATACCATCCGCCGAGCTTTAAGTTTTTATTATCAGGATAAAGAGACTTGGCAATTATTAATGAAACGTGGGATGACAGGGGATTATTCATGGGAACAATCCGCGCAGCGATACGTGGAATTATATCAGTCGATGTTTTAATAATAGGCATAGAAATGACTAGTTTTGAATTAGTGATTTCTATGCTTTTTTTATGTTTTGAGATTGATAAGGACTTCTAAAAAAGTAAAAACTAAAAAGTAAGAGAAAAAGATAAGATTATGGTAAAATATCATATATGGAAAAATGTCGAAATCTAATAAAAAGGTGATAAGCAATGTCAGTTGATAAAAATAAAATTGAAGAAGCAGTTAAGATGATTTTAGAGGCCATTGGGGAAAATCCAAGTCGTGAAGGGTTAATTGATACACCAGCACGTGTGGCTAGAATGTATGAAGAGGTTTTTTCAGGTTTACACGATGATCCCACAAAACATTTACAAGTTTATTTCAGTGAAGAATATGATCAATATGTATTAGTCCAAGATATTGTGTTCCATTCGATGTGTGAGCATCATTTATTACCGTTTTTCGGGCGTGTGCATGTCGCGTATTATCCAGAAAATGATGCGGTTGTTGGATTAAGTAAAATTCCACGTGTCGTGGATATTGTGTCTAAACGCCCCCAATTACAGGAGCGTATGGGAAAACAAATTGGCGATGCTATTGTTGAAACCCTTCAATCTAAAGGGGTTATGGTTGTTATCGAAGCGGAACATATGTGTATGGTGATGAGAGGAATTAAAAAGCCAGGAGCTATTACAAAGACCATTTATAGTACAGGTGTGTTTAAAGAAGAGATCGCACTTCGTCAAGAAGTCTTAAATTTAATTAAAGGTTAAGAGGTGAGGTAGATGCGATATTTTACAAGTGGTGAATCACATGGTCCCCAATTAACGGCTATTATCGAAGGAATTCCAGCTGGACTTGAGTTAACAGCCGAGATGATTAATGAAGAGTTGAAAATTCGTCAAGGTGGATACGGACGTGGAGATCGAATGAAGATTGAAACAGATCGTGTTGAAATTGTCAGCGGAGTTAGACATGGTAGGACGCTTGGATCCCCCATTACGTTAATCATAAAAAATAAAGATAATAAAAATTGGGGCCAAACGATGTCAGTTGCTCCAATTGATGAACAGGATTATGAAATAAAAAAAGTGCCACGCCCTGGCCATGCCGATTTGGTGGGTGCGATTAAATATGGACATCGTGATTTACGTAATGTCCTTGAACGTTCATCAGCTCGTGAAACAGCAATTCGAGTTGCAGTTGGAGCGGTAGCTAAACAAGTTTTAAAAGCTCTTGAGATTGAAGTGGGGGCTCATGTTTTACAAATTGGGAACGTATCGGCAAATATAGAAGAGGTAACCGTTGAAAAGATTAAATTACAGGCAGTAAAGTCTTTAGTGCGCTGTCTTGATGTAGAAGCCTCACAGGCGATGTGTCAAGAAATTGATATAGCGAAATCAAAGGGAGATTCACTTGGAGGAGTGGTTCAGGTTCTCGTTGAAAATGTTCCAGCTGGAATTGGAAGTTATGTTCAATTTGATCGTAAATTAGATGCAAAGATAGCAGCAGCGGTGATGAGTGTTCAGTCGGTTAAAGGCGTTTACTTTGGAGATGCGATGATGGCTTCAAGTCACTTTGGAAGTCAGGTTCATGACCAAATTACTTACGATAACGGATATACCAGACAAACAAATCATTATGGTGGATTTGAAGGAGGTATGACCAATGGAATGCCACTTGTTATTCAGGCGATGATTAAACCAATTCCAACACTGTATCAACCCCTTCAATCCATTCATATTGAAACGAAAGCAGTTGAAGAAAGTATGATTGAACGCTCCGATACCTGTGTGGTTCCGGCGGCAGGTGTTGTTTTAGAAGCGGTGGTGGCTATTGAAGTTGCAACTGCTATAATAGACGAGTTTCAATCAAATCAAATGAGCCAACTAATCGATTCGATGAATGCTTATCGTGAATATGTGAGGTTATACTAATGCAAAAATTAATGATTCAAACGAAGCATTCCACGTATCCCATTTATGTCGGAGATTGTTTAGCCTCCTTAAATCCATTTATTCAAAAGGCGAGTCAAGTTGTGGTGATAACCGATCAAACGGTTTATGATCTTCACTACGCGCAACTGAAAGAGTATTTACCTTCTGAGTCCCCTGTTTTCGTGATAAAACCAGGCGAGTCTTCTAAATCTATATCAAATTATTATGAAATTCAGACGTTTTTAATTGAACATCAGGTCGATCGTCGTGGTTTAGTGTTAGCTTTTGGAGGGGGCGTTGTCGGAGATTTAGCTGGATTCGTCAGTGCGACTTACATGAGAGGGATTGATTTTATTCAAATCCCAACAACGCTATTGGCACACGATAGTGCGATTGGTGGAAAGGTTGCCATTAATCATGAGCTTGGTAAAAATTTAATTGGTGCATTTTATCCTCCTCTTGCCGTTATTTATCATCTTGATTTTTTAAAGACGTTAAGTGATAAAGAGTGGCGTAGTGGATTTGCTGAAATGCTGAAACATGGTTTTATTGCAAATGATGATTTACTAACAAAACTGATGAGTTATCCATCTCTTGAACCGTTAAAGCACCCTTCTTTTTCACCGATTTTAATTGACAGCCTAAAGGTGAAGCAAGTGATTGTAGAGGCTGATGAATTTGAAAAAGGACAACGTGCTTTTTTAAACTTTGGGCACACGTTTGGCCATGCTGTTGAACTGGTGTATCCATCCCTTTCTCATGGAGAAGCTGTCGCAATTGGGATGGCTTTTGCTCTTTTTGTAAGTCAGGAAAAACTATTCCTTCAAGTTGATTTGATGAAGTATTTAAACACATTAGTTAAATTAAATTATCCGATTTTATTAGAAGAAGAGAAGATTGAAACGTATTTAAACTATATGGATCATGATAAGAAAAATGATCGACAATTGATTCGATTTGTATTATTAGATGATAAACAGTCTCCATGCCTTGTTAGTTTGACGCGTGAAGAGACGAAACGATATGTTAAGCAGTTTTTAAAATGGATGAACGATAGGAGGTTATAAAGATGCGTTTAAGTGGAGAGTTACAAGTCGCAGGAGATAAATCGATTACGCATCGTGCTATTATTCTAAGTAGTTTAGCAACTGGACAAACTGTCATTCATGACCCGCTACTAGGGGCTGATTGTTTAAGCACGCTTGAAATTTTTAAACAGTTTGGGGTGACGTATCAATTAACGGCTAATCAATTAATCATCGATAGCCCAGGTGTAGATGGATTTACCTATTCAAATTCCATTCTTGATGCCGGAAATTCAGGAACGACTGCACGTTTATTGATGGGGGTGTTAAGCGCTCTTCCAACAACGCTAACGTTAGTTGGTGATGCTTCATTGTCAAAGCGCCCAATGAAACGTGTGACAAGTCCATTAAAACAAATGGGAGCTTGCATTGAATTAACACATGATCAGACGTTGCCAGCTACGATTAAAGGACAAAGTCTTAATGGAATTGAGTATGAATTACCAGTAGCAAGTGCTCAGGTGAAGTCAGCTATTATGTTAGCGGCTATGTTTGCAAGTGGAGAAACGAAAATCCATGAACCGGTTCCGACGCGTGATCATACGGAAAAAATGTTTGAAGATTTCCAAATTGTCTATAATAAGGAGAACCGTGTGATTACCTTAAGTGGGCCTCAGATGCCAAAAACGCCAGGCCAAGTCTTTGTTCCAGCTGATATTTCATCGGCGGCTTTCTTTATGGTAGCAGCCTTAATGGTTGAAGGCAGTGACCTTATCCTTAAAAATGTGGGTCTAAATGAAACTCGCTGTGGCATTGTGGATGTCCTCTTGCAAATGGGAGGACGTCTGACTATCCAAAATGAGCGTTATTTTGGTGGTGAGCGAGTGGCGGATATTCGAGTTCAGTATACGAAAGATTTAAAGGGGATTATCATTGAAGGTGAGATGATTCCTCGTTTAATTGATGAAATTCCGATCATCGCCTTACTGGCAACGAAAGCGATGGGACAAACCATCATTAAAGATGCAGAAGAATTAAAAGTAAAAGAGACGAATCGAATTGATGTGACGGTTGGAGAGTTAAAAGCCATTGGTGCCAACCTTTTCTCAACCGAAGATGGTATGGTTATTAACGGCGATATTAATCTGAGCTATCACCCTGCTTTAGTCTCAAGCCATGGTGATCACCGCATTGCAATGATGTTATATGTGGCATCATTATTGATGAAAAATGAGCTTGAAATAGAAGAGATGCAAGCGATGAATATTTCATATCCTGACTTTTTAGTGCATATGCAAAAAGTTTTAAAATAAGTGAGAATGATGTTGAAGATAGAAAAATAGAGGTGTTTTATATGACAATTGAAACGTTTATTGAATTATATGAAAAAGGACAAATAACAGAAGAAGTCGTTGAACAAATGCAACATTTTGCTTTTCATGCTAACGATGATGAAATTTTCTTAGTAGCACAAATTTTTGCGGCACTGGGACGTGTTTCAGCTGCGATTGAATTAGTAGAGCCATTAATTTCAAAATATCCGCATGAAACGAATTTAAGAACATTCCTAGCTGATTTATATTTAGATTTAGCGGAAGATGAAAAAGCATTAGATTTATTATCAGGAAGTGATGATGAGTCAGATGTGAGTGTTTTATTACTAGAGGCTGATATGTATATTGCTCAGGGGTTATTCGAAGTAGCCGAAGATAAATTAAAAAAAGCAATGACCTTAGAACCTAAAAATGATTTGATTAAATTAGCTTATGCAGAGTTTTATCATCATATCGGAGAATTCGAGCAGGCTTTAAATTTATATTTAGATTTAATTGAATGTGGCTTATCAGCTGAAATTAACGTGTATGATCGTTTAGCTACCTGCTATTCTCATATTGGTGAGTTTGAAAAAGCTTTAGAACAATTTGAGTTATCAGAAAAATATTTTGGAAAATTAAATACCGATCAACTATTTAATAAAGGGTTTTTAGCTTATCAATTAAATGATGAGGTTGAGGCAAAGAAAGTATTCCAAGAATTAAAAGAATTAGATCCTTCTTAC
Organism: Turicibacter sanguinis; assembly: GCF_013046825.1. Classification (NCBI taxonomy): domain Bacteria; kingdom Bacillati; phylum Bacillota; class Erysipelotrichia; order Erysipelotrichales; family Turicibacteraceae; genus Turicibacter; species Turicibacter sanguinis. The sequence continues at coordinate 1,949,536 of NZ_CP053187.1, forward strand.
GATACGATTTATCCGATTTTAGCTAAAATCTACTTAAAAGAAGAAGATTATGAAAAAGCATTAGAAATGGTTGCAGAAGGAATGACACATAATGAGTATAATGCGGAGCTATATTCGATTAAAGGAACAGCATTAGAAAAGTTAAAAGATTTTGAAGCCGCTCGTGATGCGTACTATGAGGCTTTAAATTTAGACCCTGAAGATTTAGAGTCAGCTCTAAGAAGCAACCGTATTTGTTTAATGTTAGAAGATTATGAGGAAGTGGTTCATAATATTAAACATTATGAAGAAAATGGATTATATGATGATCATTTTACTTGGGACTTAGCGATTGCTTATCTAGAGTTAGAAGAATATGATGAGGCAAAAGCGTGCTTTGAACAAGGAGCCGCATTATTTGCAGATAACGTTGAATTTTTATTTGATTATGCTCAGTTCTTAATTGAAGAAGGATTATCTAACGAAGCGATTAAGCTATTAGAACGTATTTTACAGTTAGACCCATCTGCAACACCAGCTCGCGAACTTCTAGAGAATTTGATGTAATAATTGTAAAAGAATTTACATAATCAAGACAGTTTGTCTTAAAAGAGGTATAATACATTCTAAATAAGATATTGATTGAGGTGATCAGTAATGTTTTTATATTATAGTCCGTATGGATATGGTGGGGGAATGTATATGGATTCTTCATACATCATTTATCTATTAATTGCGTTAATTGTCCCAATGCTCGCACAGGCTAAGTTAACGTCAACGTTTAATCACTACATTCGTGTCCGTAATTCATCTGGAATGACGGGAGCAGAAGTAGCGCGACGTATTTTAGATATGAATGGATTACAACATGTTCATTTAACAGAAGTGGGTGGTCGTTTGAGTGATCACTATGATCCAACTCGTAAAACGGTTCGTTTATCAAGTGATATTTATCGTGGAAACTCGATTGCTTCGGTTGCCGTAGCGGCACATGAGTGTGGACACGCCATTCAACATGCGAATGCCTATGCCCCGCTACAATTCCGTTCGGCAATGTTCCCACTGGTTAATTTCGCGAATAAATTTGGTTATATTGCCATCTTACTTGGATTTGTTTTAGGAAGAGGAAACTTCTTATTACTTGGAATTATCATGGTCGGAATCACTGTATTATTCCAACTCGTGACATTACCAGTTGAATTTAATGCCTCAGCTCGTGCTCTAACACAGTTAGGTGAATTAAATATTTTATATGGTAATGAAGAGAAAGCTGGGGCACGTAAAGTCTTAACGGCAGCAGCTTTAACGTATGTAGCGGGAGCTGTAGTTGCGATTGCCGAGTTATTACGTTTGATTATGATTTTTAATCAACGAAATAATGACTAATAAAAAAATCCTATCTTGATAGATAGGATTTTTTTTAGATATTAATCAAAGTATGGGATGCCATTTGAATCAAATGTGAAACCTTCTCCTAATGTTTCATAAACATGACTTACAGTTACGAAAGCTTGAGGATCAATTTTATAAATAAGTTCTTTTAAAGAAGATAACTCGCGTTTATTGATAATGGTCATGACAATGACTTTATCATTTTTATTATAAGTTCCCATCCCATGAATAAAGGTTGCCCCTCGGTTCATTTTAGTGTGAATGGCAGCTGCAATTTGTTCATAATTATTTGAAATAATGAGAACCTTGTGTCCAGCCTGGAAACCTTCTTGGAATTTTCCAATGATAATGGCAGCAATATAAAGCCCAATAATGGTATAAATGGCATTTGTAAATGATAAGAAAATAATAAGTGAAATCGTGATGACAATAGCATCAAAAGTGAACATTGTACGTGACATTGGAATGTCGAGTTTATCTTTTATAATTTTAGCAATAATGTCAACACCACCTGTTGTTCCACCCGCATTAAAGATAATCCCAAGTCCAGAACCCACAAAGACTCCCATTCCGATAGCAGCTAAAATCATATCATTTGGAAGTGGGGGGATAATATGTCCAATCATCTCAAAGATTCTTAGGAAAACAGACAGCATAACCGTTCCGAAAATCGTGAGCCAAAATCCTTTTTTACTGAACTGTTTGTATCCGATAATTAACATAGGTATATTCAAGAGTAGGTTTGAAACAGCCGTACTAATTCCAAAGACATGAAATAAAATAATTGTAATTCCTGTAAATCCACCTTCAGCCATGTGATTAGTGATGGCAAAATTTATAATTCCAAAAGCCATCAATGCGGTTCCTAAAGAAATCAATAGTAGTTGTTTTAATAATTTTTGTGACACGTTAGAACCTCCTAGAATATTTTACTATTAGTTATTATTATATCATGAATGGATGAATAAACTATAACGAATAGACAAATTTTGAGGTGAGATGATGAAAAAGATAGTAGTGGGTGGCTTAAATGGGAAAATGGGAAGCTTTCTTGTCGAAGCATTGAAGAATGAGGAAGATTTAAAGTTAGTAGCTGGTGTGAGTGAAGTAGAAGATTTAACGGGTGACATCCCCGTATATTCAGACCCTCAAAAAGTAATTAATGAAATTGAGTTTGATGTGTATGTTGATTTTACTGTCTATGAATTTGCAAAAATAGCGTCGGAACTCATGTTAAAATCAGGAAAATCGATTGTGATCGGAACGACTGGATTTAATAAAGCTGACGTCGATTATTTAAAAGATGTGGCCAGACAATATGGAGGGCGCGGAGTCATTGCCCCAAACTTTTCAATTGGTGCCATTTTAATTAATAAGTTTACGGAAATGTGTTCTCATTATTTTGATAATTTTGAAATTGTAGAATATCATCATATCAATAAAAAAGATAAACCATCAGGAACGGCAGTTTATTTAGCTAATACACTAGACTGTTCTTTGAAACGAAAGTTAGCCTCAACTCATGTGCATAGTATTCGAATGCCAGGGATTTTAGCGAAACATCAGGTGTTAATTAGTGATGATTATCAAACACTTGAGCTCATCCATCAATCCAATAGCCGCCATTCATTTGAAAAAGGAATTATTTTAGCCATTCGAAAAGTTGAAAACTTAAATGAACTGGTGTATGGATTACAACATTTAATTGATTAAGAAGATAAAAACCTCCTTAAAATAATAAAGGAGGTTTTTTATTGATTATCTTGTTTAATGTTAAGTATAATAAAAGGAGTATAATTAAATTGGAGTGTTAAAAATGAGTTTAATCCGTGTTGGAAAGGTTGTTTTGAACCGTTTGATAGAAAATGGATATGAAGCTTATTTTGTAGGTGGAATGGTTCGCGATCGATTGCTAGGTCGAGACATTTATGATATTGATATTACAACGTCCGCTAAACCTGATGTCGTCATTGGGTTATTTGAAAAGACGATTCAGACTGGAATTAAACATGGAACGGTGACCGTCATGATAGAAGGAATACCGGTTGAAGTCACAACTTTTCGTGTTGAAGAAGCATACGAAGACTTTAGAAGACCGAGTGAGGTTAGGTTTACGTCATCTCTAATAGAAGATTTAAAGCGTCGAGACTTTACGATGAATGCGATAGCAGAGTCAATTGATGGAACGCTTGAGGATCCCTTTCATGGACTTAAGGATTTAAGTAATCGTCAAATTAAGGCCGTAGGAGAGGCGAAGGAGCGCTTTATTGAAGATCCGTTACGAATGTTGCGCGGACTTCGTTTTATGTCAAAACTCGGCTTTGAGTTAGAGGATGAAACGTCTAAAGCAATAGGTGAAGTGGGCGCTTTAATTGAACACATCTCAAAAGAACGAATCAAAAAAGAAATTGAAGGGATGGTAAGTGGTGAGTTTTCATTAAAGGCATTTAATCTGCTAATCCATACCCCACTTTGTGACTCCATCACTTATTTTAAAGAACTGAAGCGATATTCAAGTTCTAACTTAGCAAGGCTAGAAGAGGGCGTTGAGTTATTTGCCTTAATTGGTTTGACAGTTGAGGAAATGGAAGACTATTTAAAAGCTTGGCCTTTTTCTAACGTTGAAAAACGTATGATTAAAGCGATTAGGGAGTGTTATGACAAACAGTTGCCCCCTCAGTATATTCAGTATAAATACAAAGAAGATTTAGCTCTCCATTATCATCGAATTCAGAATGTATTAAAACAATCAGTTGAAAAATTTGAGTTAAGAGAGCTACCGATTACTGATCGAAAAGAATTGGCGATTGAGGTAGCGGATATTATACAGTGGATTAATCACCCTAAAGGTCCATGGCTTAGTCAGCTACTTGAGGCGTTAGAGTTTGAAGTTGTAATGGGAACACTTGAAAATGAGGTCGTGAGTTTGCGAAACTATATTCAACAGTTAGGAGAAGGTTATGAAATCAAAAAATAGGTGGTTAAAACGATTTGTTTTATTAATAATTGTCCTAATTATTTCGGGATTTTTATTACTATTTTCTTATGTAATGGGACATGAAAAAAGTTTGATGAATTATCAGTCATCGCTTTCTAAGTTACCGGAGGTTGAGCAAGTGCTTGAAATTTCTGAGTATCAAGGGATTGATGCCTATTACGTGGCTAAAGTATTGCTAACGAATGAGACAGAGCAGTATTATTTTATTAAAGATAATGTCGTGGTTTATCAAGTCGAAATAAACAAGATTTTATCAACTGATGCCATTGTAAATAAAGCTTTATCGCTAACAGGTAGTGGGAAAGTGAAGCATTATTATTTAGGTTTTTTGGATGAAAATCCAATTTATGAAGTGTTAGTGACAACGTCTAAAGGTGAGGAATATGTGATTTTAAATGCTTTAGACGGAGAATTGATTTCGCATTTTATTATTGATTAGGAGTAGAAACATGATGTATGACTTATGGGAAAAAAAGCTGCTAGATTTTAATACATTATTGTTAACAATCTATAAAGAGCTTGAGTTAAATGAACAAGAATTTGTTTTTATTTGTTTGCTAGCTAATTTAATTCAAACGAATCCAGGTGGGTGGACCTTTGCCGACATTTCAAAACAGATGACGCTTGATGATGGCAGTTGTTCGCTATTATTTATCGGTCTTGTTGAACGTAAGTATATCTTGGTGAGTAGTAAAACAGATGAATTTGGAAAACGATTTGAAGAATATTCATTATCTCCTTTATTTACGCGTATTGAGAAGCATTTAAAACAGAAGAAAAATCAATCGAAGTCCACGCAACGAGAAGAGATTTTTACGTTGCTTGAGCAAGAGTTTGGAATTTTAAGCCCGCTTGATATAGAAACGATTCACATGTGGATGACAGAAGATAATTTTGATCCAGAACTGATTAAGTTAGCCATTTATGAGGTGAATGCGAATCAAATTAAATCAATTCGCTATATTGATAAAATTTTAATCGAGTGGAAAAAGAAAAATATTACAACCGTTGAGGAAGCTAAACGTCAGTTGATTCAGTTCAGACAACGTAAACAAAGTCCTATGGCAACGAATAATGAAGCTCCAGTAGTCGATCCTAATTTTTATTATGACTGGATGAATGAATAAAGAGGAAGTGAGCAAATGGTATCGAAGAAAAAAGCACTTGAAATCATTGATGTGATGGAAACATTATTTCCAGATGCGCACTGTGAATTAAATTTTAAAAATGAGTTTGAACTGGTATTAGCTGTTTTATTATCTGCCCAAACAACCGATAAAAGTGTTAATAAGCTAACTCAAACGTTATTTGAGAAATATAAATGTCCAGAAGATTATATCAAGGTTCCGTTAAGTGAGCTTGAGCAAGATGTTAAAACGATTGGATTATATCGAAATAAGGCGAAAAATATTCAAGCTTTGTCTCAAATCTTATTAGATAAATATGATGGAGTCGTTCCTTCGACATTTGAGGAACTCGTGAAACTACCAGGTGTTGGTCGAAAAACAGCCAATGTTGTTTTATCTGTTGGATTTGGAGTGCCACGTATAGCAGTAGATACACATGTTGAGCGTATCTCAAAGCGATTAGACTTTGCTAAAAAAGATGATACGGTCCTTGAAGTAGAAAATAGATTAATGAAGTTGATTCCAGAAAATAGATGGTCAAAAGCACACCATCTAATGATTTTCTTTGGTCGCTATCACTGCACGGCTAAGAATCCAAAATGTGAAACCTGTCCTTTGTTTGATGCATGTAAAGAAGGAAAAAAATTAATTAAAAAATAAAAAAGAGAAACGATTTAATCGTTTCTCTTTTTTTATTTAGTTAAAGAAGTTAAACAATGTTCTGATGAAACTAATCGTTTGGGCTCCTACTGGAGTTGCTCGCTCATCATCATCACCATCTCCATTTACGCCTGGATCTGGATTAATTGGATCTGGAATGACAGGCGTTTCTGGTGTTTCTGGTGTGGTACTAGCAGGTCCTTTTGAAACCGTGATGGTTAACGTTGAACCTGGTGTAATAGCAGATCCAATACCCGGATTTGAACCGATGAATCCACCACTTGCAATTGTTTCATGATTTTCTTGGTTGACTTTAATTGAAATCGAATTCAGAGTTCCCCAAGCTTGATATTTATTAATGAAGTCTGAATCTGACTGATAGTTTGGAACGACTAACTGGCTAGTAGCTACTTTGACATAAACGGTTGAACCAGGAGTTAATGTTCCACTGTTTGGAGAATTTGAAATGATAATTCCTTCAGCTACTGTTGTGCTTGGTTCGTCACTGAATGAAATATTAATTCCATTAGAACTTCCCCAAGATTCAGCTTGTGCTTTTGTCCAACCAGCCATATCTGGAATACTAACTGGTTTAAAGCAATTCTCACAGTCTACTGTGATACTGTTTGAATTATTACTTGCTAGAGCCCCGTAATTTTCATAACGTGCACGAATATAGAAATCTGTATAGTAAGACATTTCACCGTATCCAAGATCTTTTGTGAATGAATTATCACTTGTTGTTCCTAAGTGAACCTCATTGCCATCCATGTCTTTGGCATACACATCATAGACAGTTCCACCAATTGTATCTAATTGGAATTTCATCATGTAAAGTTGATCTTCTGGAACTTCAAGTTCTTTACAGCTACTTAACTTTGTACAGTTAGGTGTAATTGATTTATATTGACTGATTAAGCTATTGATATAGTTATAATCTAGCGTATAAGTTTTAATGTGTTCCCAAGATAATTGAAGTTGGCTTCCATTATAAGATCCTGTTAAGTTTTGTGGTGTAGCTAATTGTTCAAAACGCGTTGAATAAGCAGATGGTTGACTACCTTTAGGGAATAATTCAGACGCTTTATAGGCATCCGGTGTTAAAGAAGAAGCTAATTGTACTTGTCCATCTTCTGCACCACTTTCCTTTTCAATTGTGACACTGACTACTGAATCAGGTCGAGTTGGTTCCACATATCCTGCTGGATTTAAATAAGACATCAGGTTTTTAAAGACATACCAAGGAGCTGATTGTTCGCTGTTTGAAATATAGTGTCCTTGGCTCGTATCGGTATAACCGGTCCAAATGGCTGCTGTGTATTCGCTTGAATATCCAACAAACCATGAGTCACGAATTGCATTGTCTGGCATTCCATATTTTTCACGAATTTCTTGTGGGAAGTTTGTTGTTCCTGTTTTACCTGATAAATACATACTTGTAACATTTGCCGTTTTCCCGGTTCCATCTGTCATAACCGTGTGTAACATATCCGTTATAATATAGGCTGTTTCAGGACTCATTGCTGTCTCAGATTTTTGATCGGCATAGATGGTTGTTCCGTCTGATAAGACGATTTTTTCAATGGTGATAGGTTCATTATATGTTCCACCATTACCAAACGCTGCGTAAGCACCTGCCATATCAAGAGGAGAGAATCCTGTTTCAACTCCACCAATCGCTGTTGATTCATTTAATGTATCTTCAACTGGCATTCCAAGTCCTTGCGCAAATTCGGCTACTTTTTTATCCCCAACTGCATTAAATGCTTTAACAGCTGGGACATTTAATGATTTATTTAAAGCATTACGAATTGTCATACGTCCTTGATACATGTGGTTGTAGTTATGAACCATGACATCACTACCATTTTGGTAGGCATAATGATCATCGTTAATGGTTGTTCCTGAACCCCATCCAAGATATTCAATGGCAGGACCATAAGCGAAAATTGGTTTTGCTGTTGAACCAGGTTGGCGCTGGATTTGTGTTGCTAAGTTAAACGTACGCTCACCCTCAGCACTTCCTCCCCCAATCGCTCTGATTTCTCCTGTTTTCGTATCCATGAATATAATTCCTGATTGTAAATCTTGTGGCCAAGTATAATATTGATTTGTATTTTGTAAATCATAAACAAATGCTTGGGCGTATGGGTCCATTGTTGTATAAATTTGAAGTCCTGAATAAGGATCTAAACCGTATTTTTCTTGAACTTCATTGATAACAACGTCAATAAATGACTGGTATTTTGTTTTATCATCGACACCGCTTGTTTGATAAGCCAACATATCAGTAATTGGTTTGGCAGCAGCTAGGGTTGCCATATCTTCAGTGATATATCCGTGTTTAACCATTAGTTTTAAAACGGTATTACGTCGAGTTTCACTTGCATCAGGATTGGTATCTGGTCGATAAACGTTTGGTAATTGGACAATACCTGCAAGCGTTGCAGCTTCTGATAATGTTAAATCACTTGCATCCTTACCAAAGTAGTATTCAGACGCTTTTTGAATTCCGTTTACACTTCCTCCAAAGGGCGAGAAGTTTAAGTAAGCTTCAATAATTTGCTCTTTTGTTAGTACTTTTTCAATTTGAATTGATAAGTAAATCTCTTTGATTTTACGATCAATACTTTTTTCACTAGTTAAGTGAGATTGTTTAATTAACTGTTGAGTTAAGGTACTAGCCCCTTGGTCAAAATCACCTGATTTTAAGTTTGTTATTAAAGCAACTAAAAAACGTTGCCAGTCTACACCGTGATGTTCAAAGAATTTTGAATCTTCTACAGAGACAATGGCATCAATTAAAACAGGAGAGATTTGGTCATAGGTTACCCACTCACGTTTTTGAACACCAAGTTCATCAATAACATTTCCATCTTTATCATAAATATAACTTGATTCTGTCGCATAGATTTTTGAAATATCTAATTCTGGAGCAGTTTCAATCGTTTTGAAAATGATGAAACCACCAATCATCATTGCTGCGATTCCCCCCAATAAGACAACCAATAGGAATCCTTTTAAAATCGTTCCAACCGATTGAAATAGGGTGAGAGAAAATTTTTGTGCACCTTTATTTTTCTTCATCAACGTCACCGCCTTTTATTTTTTATAAGAATAATTCTTCTACCACTTTTAAATAATCAATTCTTGGATACGCTCCTTCATTGATTAAGGTTGCATGCTCCAAAAACTCCTCACGTTTTATCGAACGTCTACTACCTAGTTTATATTGTTGCCAAAACTCGATGAGCTTTTCACCAGGAAGTAAATAAATTTCATTAAATTTAGAAAATTTGACAAGTAAAAAGACAATCCCCCCATGTTTTAAAACTTGAGCCATATGTTCTACCTGATGTGCGTGGAGATTTTGAAGAGGGAAAATAGTTACATTAGATGTTTCTTTTGCTTCAAAATCGATATAGTGTCCTTTGAAAATGCCATTAAAATCTGTTGTTGACGGCGTTCTAAAATAGGCTTCTGTTATAACAGCAGCCGCACGTTTTGGATAGTTTACTTTAACAATTTGCACAGGTGTTGGTTTTTTATGAATGACCGCTTTATTTGTGGATAAATAATATTCATTTGAACGATTTAAATCATCTTCAAAAGACATTCCACGTTTTCCAAAAGTAATCGTTTTTTCACTTGAAGATTTAGAGATAACAGTTGATTTTTTTTTGTGGGGATAATTCACTGGGCTATACACCTCCTAATTGTATATCTTATCAAAAAAAAGGAAAAAAAGCTAATCTTACATAAGATTTCATATTAATATTGAAAGGAATTTGGTAGATAAAATAAAAAAATAGAATTTATTTACAATTGACTTTTATTTTGAAATTTGCCATAATATAAAATGTAACATTCGGGTAATTGCAGTGTCTTATGACATTGAGGAAAGTCCATGCTCGCACAACCTGCGATGGTTGTAGTGATCGTGCCTAACCAAACAATAAGTTAGGGCAGTCAAGTATGTGACTGACGGCTGGGAAAGCACCTAAGTCTTTGGATATGGTGTGATTACCTTTAAAAGTGCCACAGTGACGATAACTGTCGGAAACGGCAGAGTGGAACGGGTAAACCCCACGAGCGAGAAACCCAAATTTGGTAGGGGCACTTCTAAAGCGGAACTGAACGCGTATGGAAGGTAGAGAGTTATTCTCTACAGACAGATAATTACCACCTGAGTACGAGGAGGCATCCGTATGTAGTACAACGGTACAGAACATGGCTTACAGAATGTTATCTATGCATTTAATAAAAACACAGCACACAACAAGATTTGTTGTGTTTTTTTGTTTATAACAAAATATAAAATGTATGAATTATTTAAATTAACTAAACATATGAAAGATAAAGACAATCAATATAACTGGAAAAAACAAGATAAATTTGATAGTTTCGGTATAAAAATACTTATATTCACTTTTTAAATAAATATAGGTATGCTATTATTAATTTAGTTTGTTTTTATGGATGTTACGGGAGGTGTTGGAAATGGATTTTTCAAATAAAGAAAGTAATCAAAAATTAGCTGATTATTTGCGTGAACAACGTTTGAATCGAAGTTTAAATTTAGACGATGTCTCTGACAAAATAGGGGTTCCGATTCAACATTTAAAGAATATTGAAAGTGGCGATTTTTCAAGATTTGATGAGTTTTATTTAAAAATGTATATTAAAAAATATGCTAGTTTTTTATCTTTAAATGTAGATGAAATTTATCAATCTTTCTATGGTGAACAAATAAAACGAGAAGTTGAAGTTAAAATTAAAAAACAGAAGACAGAGAAGCGAACACGTAATTTTGGTCGCCTTGGTGGAATTGTTGCTGCCATATTAGTGATTGGTTTAGGTGGGTATTTTGTGATCGACATGATTAAAGCGGCTTCAGAAAAACCAACCGAAGAAGTTGTGATTAAAAATCCAAACTCATCTGAATTGATTAATGAACCAACAAAAAATACAGAAAATGAAGAAAAAAAAGATGCAGAAATGGTAGAACCGGAAATTTCGTTACCAAAAACAACCATATCGAAAGTATCACAAAACAATCAATCAACGATTTATGATGTGATGTCTGAGGGTGAGCAATTAGATTTAAAAATGGTATTTAACAATGATTGTTGGTTAAATGCAACGATGAATAATCAAAGTATTATTCCTGGGGAAACTTATCGAACTAATGATGTCTTTGAGTATACGTTTACTAAAGATATGCTAACCAATAATGAGGGAGTTTTAGAATTTAATATCGGTAATGTAACCGGATTAGAGATGATGATTAATGGAGAGCTAGTTAGCATTGACGAGACGGTTCCTCATCAATACATTACACTAAATATGAAAGTAAAATAGGTGAAAGTTATGAATTTAGCAAATAAGTTGACACTATTACGTGTGATTTTAATTCCATTTTTTATTGTTTGTTTTTATATCCCAAATTTAGTTTTTAATGTTGTAAATCTAAATGATTATCAAATTCCATTTGCAAATATTTTAGCGTTAATTATCTTTTTAGTTGCCGCAATTACGGATTTTATTGATGGATATATTGCGCGTAAATATAATATGATTACAGATTTTGGGAAGTTTATGGATCCATTGGCAGATAAGTTATTAGTAACAGCCGCTTTATTAATGTTACTTGAAAATACATTAATTTCTGGTTGGGTTGTGTTTGTTATTTTAGCACGTGAATTTATTGTAACAGGGTTCAGAACCATTGCAGCTTCAAAAGGTGTTGTGATTGCAGCAGGATGGTTAGGGAAAATCAAAACAGTTGTTCAATTTATTATGATTTCAACGTTATTATTATTAAATTATCCATTTGAGTTATTAAATTTACCAGTGGATCAAATCTTTGTAGCCTTAGCTGTTATTTTAACCTTAGCTTCAGGGGTTGAGTATATTTACAAAAATCTTCATATTTTTGATGGGGCAAAATAAATATTTTTTAAAAAAGCGAATTTTTGTTCGCTTTTTTGTTGCGCTAAAATAAAAAATAGTTTATTATTAAACTAAATTAAAGGAAATAGTCAACAAAATGGGTATGTTATAAGTAGATAAATAATGAAAGTGGAGGATTAAAATATATGAGTAATAATCGCGAAGCAGCTTTAATGCAGGCGCTTAAAAGTATTGAAAAGCAGTACGGAAAAGGATCTGTCATGAAGCTAGGTGAAAAAACAGATACAAGAATTGAAGTTGTTTCTTCAGGTTCATTAGCACTTGACTCTGCTTTAGGTGTTGGAGGTTATCCTCGAGGACGTGTTATTGAAATTTATGGACCAGAAAGTTCAGGGAAAACAACATTTGCGTTACATGCCATTGCAGAGGTACAAAAAAAAGGTGGAACAGCTGCGTTTATTGATGCAGAACATGCGTTGGATCCAGCTTATGCTGAAAAATTAGGAGTCGATACGGATGAATTATTAGTGTCGCAACCTGATACAGGTGAGCAGGCATTAGAAATTGCTGAAGCTTTAGTTCGAAGTGGAGCGATTGATATTTTAGTTATTGACTCAGTTGCCGCTTTAGTACCACGTGCTGAAATTGAAGGTGAGATGGGTGATTCACACGTCGGATTACAAGCACGATTAATGTCTCAGGCACTGCGTAAATTATCAGGTGCGATTAACACGACCAAAACCATCGCTATTTTCATTAATCAAATCCGTGAAAAAGTGGGGATTATGTTTGGTAACCCTGAAGTAACACCAGGGGGGCGTGCCTTAAAATTCTATTCAACGATTCGTCTTGAAGTACGTCGTGGAGAACAAATCAAGTTAGGAACAGATATTGTTGGAAACGTTGCGAAAATTAAAGTCGTGAAAAATAAAGTTGCTCCACCTTTTAAAACAGTTGAAGTAGATGTCATGTATGGTGAAGGGGTTTCTAAACAAGGAGAGATTCTTGATTTAGCTGTTGAATATAATATCATTGAGAAGAGTGGTTCTTGGTACTCATATAACGGTGAGAAATTAGGACAAGGACGTGAAAATGCTAAATTGTTCTTAAAAGAGAATCCATTTGTGATGGAAGAAGTAGCCGAATTAATTCGTGCTGAATTAAATATTGCAACAGATACGGTGCAAAATACTGGTTTAGATTTAAATTTTGATGAAGAATAAAAATAAAAAGAAGCGTTTATTATAAACGCTTCTTTTTTGTATAAAAAAGTAATAAATAGTAGAAAATAAGGAAGATTTGTAAAACAAATTCACCTTTTTAAGAAGATAAGAAAAATTAGGAAACAGTTTTTGTTTGTTTGTTGTGGAATTCTTGACATGTTATTACAATAATATTAAAATAAATAATGTAGTATTATATCGTAATACTAATTATCTTCAAACTATAGAACCGTTTAGTAGATCTATGGCGGATAATTTGATATTAATTAATTGGAGGTGCGCATATGCTAGAAATTATCATCTCCATTTTGCTAGTAGGGATAGGGTTAGTTATTGGGAATTTTAGAGGAAAGAAAGTCTATCAAGCTGAGATGGAACGAGCTGAACAATCGGCAGGACATATCATCTCAAAAGCAGAAAAAGAAGCTGAATCAAAAAAGAAAGAAGCGCTTTTAGAAACTAAGGAGGAAGTTCAAAAACTTAAAGTTGATGCAGAGCGCGACATTAAGGAAAAGAAAACGGAACTTGTTCGTTTAGAAGAACGTTTAGTACAACGAGAAGAAACAATAGATCGTCGAATTTTAAACTTAGAAAAACGTGAGATTGCTCTTGAAAAGAAAGATGAAGCTATAGCAGAAAAACAACTCGAACTAAAAGAACTAGAAAGCAAAGTGGAAGAAACTTTAGAAGAACAACGTCAAAAATTAGTTGAAATTTCGGGCTTAACAACAGATGGAGCACGAGAAATCATCTTTAGACGTGTAGAAGATGAAATGTCTCATGAAGTAGCGAAGTACATTAAAGAAGAAGAAGAAAAAGCTCGTTTAGAGGCTGATAAAAAAGCTAAAGAGTTAATTGTACTGGCTATTCAAAAATATGCATCAGAACAGACAAGTGACTATAGTGTCAATGTTGTTAACTTACCAAGTGATGAAATGAAAGGTCGAATCATTGGTCGTGAAGGTCGAAATATACGTACGATTGAATCATTAACGGGGGTAGATTTAATCATTGATGATACACCAGAAGCGGTCGTTTTATCATGTTTTGATCCAATTCGTCGTGAAGTGGCTCGTATTACATTAGAGACACTTGTTCAAGATGGAAGAATTCATCCTGCACGTATCGAAGAAATTGTTGAAAAAACACGTCGTGAAGTCGATTTACGCATCCGAGAATACGGTGAAAATGCTGTATTTGAAGTTGGAATCGGGAAAGTTCATCCTGATTTAATGAAAATTTTAGGACGTTTAAATTACCGTACAAGTTACGGACAAAATGTATTGAAACACTCTATGGAAGTTGCCTTCTTATCGGGTATTATTGCAGCTGAATTAGGTGAAGATGTAAAGCTTGCTAAACGTGCTGGTTTATTGCATGACATCGGAAAAGCAGTGGATCATGAGGTAGAAGGAAGCCACGTAGAGATTGGAATTGAATTAGCAACAAGATATCGTGAACACCCAGTTGTTATAGATGGAATTGCATCGCATCATGGTGATGTAGAACCGAAGAGTTTAATTGCAGTTATTGTTGCTGCAGCGGATACTTTATCTGCTGCTCGTCCAGGAGCACGTAGTGAATCCCTTGAAAATTATGTTAAACGTTTAGAACAACTTGAAAATATCGCTTGTCGATTTGAAGGGGTTGAAAAGGCGTTTGCCATTCAAGCAGGTCGTGAAGTACGTGTGGCTGTTATTCCTGAACAATTAGATGATGTTCAAGCTCATCAAGTTGCGCGCGAAATTCGTCAAACAATCGAAAATGAACTAGAATATCCAGGAAATATTAAAATTACGGTAATTCGAGAAACTCGAGCTGTTGAAACAGCTAGATAATTGTTCATATGATGGATTTAAAAGCTATTGATGCTGTCGTATCAATAGCTTTTTAATGTTAAAAAAATATTGCTACAAGATGCTACAAGAAAGGCTGATATCATGAAAATTTTATTTATCGGAGATATTTACGGAACACTTGGTCGTCAAATGATTCAAGAAAACTTACCAAAAATTAAAGAAATGTATAAGCCACACATTATTATTGCGAATGGAGAAAATATTTCTCACGGAAAAGGAATTAACGAGAAATACTATAAGTTTTTACTAGAACAAGGTGTCAATGCTGTGACGCTTGGTAATCATACGTGGGATAATCGTTCTATTTTTGATTTTATTGATGAAGCAGATAAATTAGTTCGCCCAGGGAACTTCCCAGCGTCTAATCCAGGTAAAGGATTAACATTTATTAAATTTAATTCATTAGAGGTTGCCGTTATTTCAGTTCAAGGAAGAACATTTATGCCAATGATTAATTGTCCATTTTTAGCCATTGATGAATTAATTAAAGAAGCGCAAAAGCGTACGAATATTATTTTTGTTGATTTTCATGCAGAAGCAACAAGTGAGAAAGTAGCACTAGGTTATTATGTAGATGGACGTGTTAGTGCTTGCGTGGGAACACATACACATGTTCCAACAGCAGATGAACGCATATTAACAAAAGGAACTGCATATATTACAGATGTTGGGATGACAGGACCGCTTGATGGGGTAATCGGAGTTGAGCGTGAGAATGTTATTAATAAGTTTATTGAAGGCTTACCAATCCGTTTTAATGCAGTTGAACAAGGTTCAGCGCAGTTAAATGCTGTTTTAATTGAAGTAAATGATAAAACGGGGAAAGCATCATCAATTAAACGTATTAATCTCAAGAAAGAATCAAGTCTTTAAAAAGTAGTCATGTATCGGGATGAGGGTGCATAAACTTACTGTGTAAAACAAAAAAAGAGGGGGACTAGTATGGAAGTATTAAAAGTATCATCTAAATCTAATCCTAATTCAGTTGCGGGGGCTTTAGCTAATGCATTTCGTGAAAGAGGCTTAGTTGAGATTCAAGCAATTGGGGCAGGAGCATTAAATCAAGCAGTAAAAGCTATTGCTATTGCTAGAGGATATGTAGCACCAACAGGGAAAGATTTAATTTGTATTCCGGCGTTTACAGATATCTTAATTGATGGAGAAGAACGTACGGCAATTAAACTGATTGTTGAATCAAGACAATAAATTTTAAAAATAAAAAAACTAGTGAAATCATAATCACTAGTTTTTTTTATACCGCTCTCTTTTTAAAACAGAAAATGACATCAGTTGATTATTATGAAGCTAGATTGTATAATAGAGAAAGTAACTGATGACTTGTCACAAAAAGGACAAAATTTGATAGATAGAGCTTTATGATATAGGGTGATAAAAATGAACGAACAACAAAAAGAACTTTCAATGCAGACAAAGCAAGTAAAAGAAGAAAAAGATTATAGTCGATATTTCCAACGTCCAAGTATTACGGATGCTCGTAAACGTAGTCGTGAGCAGGCACATGTTCACCGTGATTTTGCGATTGAGAATTCAATTAAAAATATTGGACAAGGAAAAAAATATTTAATTCAAACTTATGGTTGTCAAATGAATGAGCACGACTCAGAAGCCATCATCGGAATTGCTGAAGAATTAGGGTATACCAAAGCAACAACACAAGAAGAAGCCGATTTAATTATCTTAAATACGTGTGCCATTCGTGAAAATGCAGAAAATCGTGTTTTTGGTGAATTAGGACGTTTAAAACGATTAAAACGTACAAATCCTGATTTGATTTTAGGGGTTTGTGGATGTATGTCACAGGAAGAAAAAGTTGTAAATCAGATTATGGAAAAATATCAATACGTTGATTTAGTCTTCGGGACACATAACATTTATCGTTTACCAGAATATATTCACAATGCATTAATGGGGAAAGAGCGTGTCATTGAAGTTTGGTCTCAAGAGGGAGAAATCGTTGAAAATATGCCACGTACTCGCCAAGGTAGCATTAAAGCTTGGGTTAATATTATGTATGGTTGTGATGAATTCTGTACATACTGTATTGTACCGTACACACGCGGTAAAGAACGTAGCCGTCTACCAGAAGATATCATTGCTGAAATTAAACATTTAGCCGAAGAAGGATATCAAGAAGTAACATTACTTGGACAAAATGTTAATGCCTACGGAAAAGATTTTAAAGATCGTGAATATACATTCGGTGACTTATTAGATGATTTAAATAAAATTGATCTTCCACGTATTCGCTTTACGACCTCACATCCGCGTGACTTTGATGCAAAAACAATTCAAACATTAGCAAAACGCGGAAACTTAATGGAGCATATTCATTTACCTGTTCAATCAGGAAATAATGAAGTGTTAAAACGTATGAACCGTAAATATACACGTGAAATGTATTTACAATTAGTGCGTGATCTTAAAGAAGCGATTCCAGGTGTTTCAATCACAACGGATATCATTGTAGGATTCCCGGGTGAAACAGAAGAACAATTCCAAGATACATTATCATTAGTTGAAGAAGTAGGGTATGAAGGGGCCTTCACCTTTATTTTCTCACCACGTGAGGGAACTCCAGCAGCTCGTATGGAAGATAATGTGTCAGAAGCTGATAAAAAAGATCGTTTAAATCGTTTAAATGAAGCGATTAATCGTGGATTCCGTAATGGAAATAAACGTTTTGAAGGCCAAGTAGTTGACGTTTTAGTTGAAGGAACGAGTAAAAATGATGAGACGGTATTAGCAGGATATACACGTCACAATAAACTTGTTAACTTCAAAGCAGATGAATCTACGATTGGAAAAATCGTTAAAGTTAAAATCACGGAAGCTAAAACATGGCATTTAGCAGGAGAAATGGTTAACGATGACACAACTAACTAATTTAGCGTCATTTAATGCGTTAAAAGAAAAACTTGATCAAGATGAAGTCATAGTGCGATACCGTCAGTTAGCGGTTAAAGTTCATCAAAACGAAAGACTTTTGAATCTTTATGATGAGTATCTGCAAAAACAAAAAGAGTTAATCAAATTTGAACATTATCATAAATCAGGAGCGGCGTCTTCAGTGGCATCAGAAATGAAATTACTTGAAGACGAGCTTTATGCTAATCCTCTGTTTAATGAATATATTCAAACACAAATTGAATTAAATGAACTATTTCAAAGTATGACTCATATAATAGAATATAAGGTTAATAAACATCTTAGTGAATAGCTAAGATGTTTTTAATTTTAGGAGTGGATAGATGGATTACGGATTACCCATTCAGGAGTGGAGGAATAAAATTAATTCTGAATGAATTATCATAAAGTCCTCCAATTCAGTATCAAATAAGATATGAGCTGAATATAGTATCAGTGAGGAGGTATTAGGATGAATGATATTCGTGAAATTGTAACCAAAGCTGTAATTGGTAAAGGTAAAAAAAGATTTCGTGTTACTGAATCTATTGATGATGTAGCAGCACCTGCTGATAGTATTTTAGGTTGCTGGATCATCAATCATAAATTCGGAGCGCGCAAAAGTGATAATGCTGTTGATGTAAAAGGATTCTATGATATTAACGTGTGGTATTCATATGATGGAAACACAAAAACTGAAGTTGCAAGAAAATGTGTGGATTATGCAGATCATGTTAATGTTCATAGAACCATCCGTGATTGCTTATACGAAGGTGATGAAGTCATCGCTCGTACAATTCAACAACCAACTTGTGTGGATGCAAGAATTGAAGATGGTGAAATCATTGTTGAAGTTGAATTCGAACTGGTTGTAGAAGTCATTGGGGAAACAAAAATGCGCGTTTCTATTTTAGGACCTGTTGGTGTTGACGATGCAGATCTTGAAGATGATGAAGATTCAGAAATTGATCAAGTCAATACGAACTTCTTAGGAAACTCACCATTCAGAGGAGAATAAGGCGATCTCGCCTTATTCTTTTTTATTGATAAAAAGTCGAAAAATGACGAAGATAAGTATTTCCCGGAAAATAACTAAAGGTTAATTGTTTAAAATGATTTAAAGTCGTCGATGATAAGAAGAATCTGCATCAGACAAGCGAGCGGGTTTGTGCTATAATAAAAGAACATGTACTTGAAAAAGGAGTTTTTTTATGCGAGATAAGTCTAAATATACACCGATGATGCAACAATATTTAACAATAAAAGAGAATTATCAAGACGCATTCGTCTTTTTTAGATTAGGAGATTTTTACGAATTATTCTTTGAAGATGCTCAACTGGCGGCGAAAGAGTTAGAGATTGCATTAACTGGGCGTGAAGCAGGAGCAGAAGAACGCGTTCCAATGTGTGGGGTTCCTCATCATGCGGCCGATAATTATATTAATCGATTAATTGAAAAAGGATATAAAGTGGCAGTTTGTGAACAAGTTGAAGACCCAGCGAGTGCGAAGGGAGTTGTTCGCCGAGAAGTGGTTCGAATGTTAACACCTGGAACTGTGATGAATCAAAATGCTTTAAATGAAAAAGAGAATAATTTCATTATTTCAATTGTTGGAACCACTCAAGGCTATTCAATCGTCTATAGTGATTTATCAACAGGTGAAAACTATGCGATGAATTTAGAAAAAGATGCTCAAGTTTTAATGGGTGAACTCATTAGCCTTGGGTGTAAGGAAATCGTCATCGGTCCAGATGTTGAGATTAAAATGTTTGATAATCTTCGTGCCTTAAAACAAATTGTTTTATCGTTTGAGGAAAATTGTATTCTACCTATTGAATATCAGATCTTAGTATCAGAAATAAGTGATTCAAATCTTCAGGCTGCTTTTGGACGTTTAATTAACTATTTAATTCGGACACAAAAAAGTGCACTCGGTCACTTACAGCCGGTTAGTTTAACAAAGAATGATGATTTTTTACATATCGACTATAATTCACGACGAAATTTAGAATTAACGGAAACGATTCGTTCAAAATCACGTCAAGGTTCATTACTATGGTTACTAGACAAAACAAAAACAGCCATGGGGAGTCGTTTGTTAAAACAATGGATTGAACGTCCATGTATTAATGAACAAGTGATTAAAGAACGTTTAGATGTTGTTGAAGCTTTCATTGGCGATTTTATGGTGAAAGAAGAATTAAAACAACATTTAAATGAAGTTTATGATTTAGAACGTTTATCAGGGCGTATTGGATTTGGAAACGCCAATGCTCGTGATTTATTACAATTAAATTCATCACTAAAGCAAATCCCGAACATTAAATCGTTACTCAGTCAACTATCAATTCCATCGGTTTTTTCACAACTTGAAAAGATGGTTGATTGTACTCATATGACGCAGTTGCTTGAAAAAGCGATTGTTGAAAATCCACCGATTGGAATTAAAGAAGGTGGCATTATTAAAGATGGTTATAACGAGACATTAGATGAGTATCGTTATGTTATTAACCATGGAAAAGATTGGATTTTGGCTTTAGAAGCACAAGAGCGTGAAAAAACAGGAATTAAATCATTAAAAATTAAGTTTAATAAAGTATTTGGTTATTACATTGAAATCAGTAAAGCAAACTTGCACTTGATTCCTGAGAATGCAGGATATGAACGTAAACAAACGTTAGTGAATGCGGAGCGCTTTGTGACACAAGAATTAAAAGAAAAAGAAAATTTAATTTTAAATGCAGAAGAAAAATCAATCCAATTAGAATATGAATTGTTCTCAGAACTTCGTGGCATTGTTAAAAATGAAATTCCTAAAATTCAACAGATTGCAAAAGTGCTAGCGTATTTTGATGTATTACAAGCTTTTGCAACAATGAGTGAAGAGAATCGTTACACGCGTCCGATGTTAAATAAAAATCATGTGATTGAAATTAAAGATGGACGTCATCCTGTTGTTGAAAAAGTTTTAAAAGATGTGCAATATGTTGAAAATGATTGTATCATGCCATCAGATTTATCAATCCTATTGATTACAGGCCCTAACATGTCAGGTAAATCGACGTATATGCGTCAGTTAGCCCTGATTTCCATTATGGCTCAAATTGGATGCTTTGTTCCGGCAAGTTCAGCCAATCTTCCAATTTTTGATCAAGTCTTTACACGTATTGGAGCAGCGGATGATTTAGTATCGGGTCATAGTACGTTCATGGTTGAGATGATGGAAACCAATTATGCATTGGAGCATGCGACAAAAGATAGTTTAATTTTATTAGATGAAATTGGACGTGGAACTGCTACGTTTGATGGAATGGCGCTTGCACAATCGATTATAGAATATGTACATGATAATATCGGTGCTAAAACCTTATTTTCGACACATTACCATGAGTTAACACAACTTGAACAGCAATGTCCTCATTTACAGAACCGCCATGTTCGTGCCGAAGAGCATCAAGGTCAGTTAATCTTCATGCATAAAGTAATGGAAGGGCCGTCGGATAAATCATACGGAATTCATGTTGCAGAAATTGCCAAACTTCCTTCCCCCTTAATAACACGTGCAAAAGAGTTATTAACAGCTCTTGAAGAAGATAAAGTGATGATTCAACCAGCTCCTGTTGTAAAAGAAGAACCAAAGGTTTTAGGAGGTAGTGGGCAGTTATCGTTATTTGAAGAGGCTAAACCAATTGTTAAAGAAGTCGTTAAAGTTGAAAAAAAGGTCGAGATTGTCAATCCATATGAGGATATTATTGAAGAATTACAGTCTATTGATTTATATCAGTTAACGCCAATGCAAGCGATGAATGCGATGTATGAGATTAAGGTTAAACTCAATAATCGAAAGTAGGTGACGTATGGGAAAAATTAGACGTATGAGTGAGCAACTTGCCAATATGATTGCAGCGGGGGAAGTAATTGAGCGCCCCGCTTCAGTTGTTAAAGAGTTGCTTGAGAATGCGATTGATGCTAATAGTACGAGTATTGAAATTCAATTACAGGACTCAGGTGTTCGTCAAATCAGAGTGATCGATAATGGGGAGGGAATGAGTGAGAGTGATGCTCTCCTTGCCTTTGAACGTCATGCGACGAGTAAGGTTAAAACCCAATATGATATTTTTAGAATTCAAACACTTGGGTTTCGTGGTGAGGCCCTTCCGTCAATTGCTTCGGTTTCAGATGTTCATGTGAAAACATCGGATGGTGCGTCTTCGGGTGTTCATTTAAATATTAAAGCAGGAGAAGTTTTAGTGAATGAGCCGGGTGTGATGCGTAAAGGAACGGAGATGGAAGTCAATCATTTATTTTTTAATACACCAGCTCGCTTAAAACATATTAAGTCATTGAATACAGAGCTTAGTCATATTACAGATTATTTAAATAAAATTGCACTCTCTCACCCTGAAATTGCATTCAAGCTTTTAAATAATCAACGTTTACTTTTTCAAACGAATGGACAAAATAATTTGCAAAGCGTGATTGCAAGTGTTTATGGTTTTGATGTAGCTAAAAAAATGATTCCATTTTCGGCGAAAAATGATGATTTTGAGATTTCTGGATTTTTAAGCGATCCGATTATTAATCGTGCTTCCCGTAATTATGTGACGATTATCGTGAATGGGCGCGCGATTCGTAATTATAATTTGATGCGTTCGATTATAGAGGCTTATCATACGTTACTGCCTAAAGATAAGTATCCGATTGTGGTGCTTAATTTAAAACTAGATCCCATTTTAGTGGATGTTAACGTTCATCCAGCAAAGCTTGAGGTCCGCTTTTCGCAGGAGGAATCACTTAAAACATTTATTTATCATGAACTTCGCAACGTGTTAAAGCAAGTAGAATATATTCCAGAAACACAAATTGAAGAGCCGAAGGTCGTGATGCCAAAGCCAATTCAGCAAACGTTAAGTTTAACGAAGGAGGCGACTTTTAAGCCGACGATTGCGGTTCAGATGGTTGATGAAAATCCTATTGAATTAAAAAAAGAGAGTGTTGACGTAAAAAAAGAGTCAGTTCATGTTGAAGAAGTGGCAGAACCGATGGTTTCACTTGAACAACCCGCTCAAGATTTTAAAGTGGTCGTTCCAACGAGACAAGCGATTCCGCAGTTAGAACTTCATTATATTGGGCAATTACACGGAACATATTTATTGGCTCAAAATGAAGAAGGATTATTTATTGTCGATCAACATGCCGCAATGGAACGTATACAATATGAAAAAAATTATGCCTTACTTAAAGATGTGAAGGGTGATTGTATTGAACTCATTATTCCGATGGTGTTAAAATATTCGGCGAATGAATTATTGCTTTTAAAAGAGTCGTTACCTTCTTTAATGAAGTTTGGATTTGAGATTGAAGAGTTTGGCGGTCAATCACTTGTTGTTCGTACGATTCCCGTCTGGGTTCAAAATTTAGATGCTAAATTAATTGTAGAGACGATTTTACAGCAAATCATTTATGATAATAAAGTGGATATTGGTAAGTTACGCGAATCAGTGGCGATTATGATGAGTTGTAAAGGGTCGATTAAAGCGAATCAGTATATTAATGAGCATGAAATTAAACAGATGTTAGTTGATTTATGTTTATGTGATCAACCATATACGTGTCCACACGGACGTCCGATTATTGTAAAATTAACAAAATATGAAATTGAAAAATTGTTCAAGCGAGTCATGTAGGTGAAAAAAATGGATGTTATTTGTATTGTAGGTCCGACGGCAGTTGGAAAAACAAAGTTAAGTATTGAATTAGCGAAGCAGTTAAAGGGTGAAATCATTAGTGGTGATTCGATGCAAATTTATAAAACAATGGACATTGGAACAGCCAAAGCAACGATTGAAGAACGTGAAGGGATTGTTCATCATTTAATTGATGAAAAAAATCCAGATGAACCTTATTCAGTAGCGGAATTTCAAAAAACGGTGCGTGCAAAGATTGATCAAATTAAAAGTCGCGGGAACATGCCAATTATTGTAGGGGGGACGGGACTTTATATTAAAAGTGTTTTATATGATTACGAATTTGCAGGAGAATCAGAGACGAAAGAAGTCGATGATGAAAAATATAAGGATTTTGATAATGAATCCTTGCATCAAAAATTAGCAGAGGTTGATGAAGAAGCTGCGAAGACGATTCACCCGAATAATCGTAAGCGTGTTATTCGCGCGCTTGAAATTTTTGAAACATCAGGGGTGAAAAAATCTGAGATGATTCAAACACAACAACATGAATTGATATATGACGTTGCTTTAATCGGATTAACAGATGATCGCGATGTATTGTATGACCGTATTAATAAACGTGTGGATGTTATGTTTGAAACAGGACTTGTTGAGGAAGTGAGAGCTTTATTTGAAGCGGGAATTCCTCAGACGGCACAATCGATTCGTGCCATTGGTTATAAAGAGTTATATGATTATTTTAATGGCCTCACGTCTCTTGAGGAGTGTAAAGAATTAATTAAGCGCAATTCACGTCGTTATGCAAAGCGTCAATATACGTGGTTTAATAATCAAATGGATGTTAAGTGGTTCAAGGTGGATGTAAATCAGTTTGAAAAAACGGTTCAAAATGTTTTAACCTATATTGAATTAAAAAAAATGGATTAACTAGATTGTTAATCCATTTTTTATTTAATAAGGAGAGTTGATACTTTTTGATAAATTTTTTAGTAGCAAGAGAATGATGGCGATGACTGTTTTTTAACTCATCTTTAGTTTAGAGGGAGTTAGATGTTTACTTAACCAAAAAGCTGAAGTTAGAATAACAAAGGGATGAAGGCATTAAAGTGAAGTGACATAAAAAAATACCTTAATGAATGATTCATTAAGGTATTTTTGATTAGTGCATATTTCTAAATAAACCGATTACTTTGCCAACGATGTAAACATCGTTGGCAATAATCGGTTCTAATAAATCATTTTCTGGTTGTAAACGAATATGACCAGATTCTTTGAAGAACCGTTTAACCGTCACTTCATGATCATCTAGCATGGCTACTACAATATCCCCGTTATGGGCATCTTGCTGTTGTTGCACGATGATTTGATCACCATCATGGATTCCAGCATTAATCATTGAATCACCATGGACATTTAACATAAAGACAGTTTGGTTAGAAGGAATTAAATGTGTCGGAAGAGGGAAGAAATCATCAGGGTTTTCAATGGCTTCAATTGGCATCCCTGCTGTTACTTTACCGATTACCGGAACATTAACAACCGATTTGAATTCAATAATTTTTGAATCATTTTTAGCAGCCTTTGATTCTGTCTCATTTGCTAAAATCACAATTCCTCGTGTTGTCGATTTATCTTTACGGATAAATCCTTTCTTTTCAAGTTGATTTAGTTGGTTATGAACTGAAGCAGTTGATGAAAGACCAACAGCTATTCCAATTTCTCGAACACTTGGCGGATATCCTCGTTTATCAATTTCGGCTTTAATAAAATCAAGAATCGCTTGTTGACGTTTTGTAATAGGTTTCATGATATAACCTCCTTCCATTTTATTAACTTCATTATATCAGTAAAAAGAATAAAAGACAAACATTTGTTCTTTTTATATTGACGACAAACGAATGTTCGAATATAATAAAATTATAAAATCGAACATTCGTTTTAATAAAAGAGGGATAAAGATGTTTAATAAGTTTTGTTTATTTATTTATAGTTATCGATATTTAATTGGATTTTATTTTATTTGTTTAGGAATGATGATGATTGCACTGACTGATATCACGGATCTACTTATGTATTTAAAACCGAATACGATTATTCCGTTTTTAGAAGTATTTGCTTATCAAAAGAAGTGAAATTTGGTATATTAAAAGGGTGATCAAACATGGAGGTGCTAAAAATGTTAACGCCAGAAAAATTAAGTCGTTTAAATGAATTAGCGAAGAAGAAAAAAGAAGGAACTTTAACTGAAGAAGAAATGAAAGAGCAACAAGCTTTACGTGAAGAGTATCTATTAACTTTCAGAGAAAGTATGAAAAATACAATTGAAAATATGAGAGTCATTGATCCAAATGGTGATGATGTGACGCCAGAGAAAGTTAAAAAAATTCAAGAAGAGCGCGGAACTGTGATTCATTAATAAAAAAAAGATTTGCCCTTAGGCAAATCTTTTTTTTATTCTGATTAGAATTATGCTTCGATAATTGATTCTGTTGGACAAACTGCTTCGCAAGCCCCACAGTCAATACATACGTCTGCATCAATTGAGTAGATATCTCCTTCAGAAATACATTCTACTGGACATTCAGCAGCACAAGATCCACAAGCGATACAAGTATCAAGAATTTTACGTGGCATACGTGATAACCTCCCTATTAAATAACTCCTTTTTATTATAACATATGCTAGCAAATCCTGTAATCCCTATGCATTAATTCTATAAAAAACAGGATTAAAATCAGCAAAAATAAGTCGAGATTTTTCATTCTAATCTCTTTTATTATAAAAAATCGTATTCCCTGATTAGAGGATAGAAGGTTACGTCGAGAATAAGGAGAAGAACGCTAGAATGAAAGAAAAGATAGTTGTTAGATTGTGAAATAAAAATTTTTTCTAAAATATTGTAAAAATTTCGACAAAAGGGTATTATATAGGTGGTATAGAGGAGGTAATAACGTGGAAAATAACATCTCATTACAATCAATTAATGCAATTCGAACATTAGGTATTGACGCTATCAATAAGGCGAAATCAGGACATCCTGGTGTTGTGTTAGGGGCAGCACCGATGGCTTACACATTATTTACACAGCATTTAAATGCAAATCCAAGTAATAGTAATTGGTTTAATCGTGACCGTTTTGTGTTAGCGGCAGGACATGGTTCAATGTTACTTTATTCATTACTACATTTATCAGGATATAGTGTGAGCATGGATGACATTAAACAATTCCGTCAGTGGGATTCAAAAACACCAGGACATCCTGAGTATGGTCATACAGATGGAATTGATGCTACAAGTGGACCGCTTGGACAAGGAATTCCAATGGCAATCGGAATGGCATTAGCAGAAAAGTATTTAGCAAGCCGTTATAATAAAGAAGGTTACTCGTTAATCGATCATTACAACTTTGTAATTTGTGGTGATGGAGATTTAATGGAAGGGGTAACAAGTGAAGCATCATCACTTGCTGGACATTTAGGGCTTGGAAAAGTGGTTGTGTTATATGATTCAAATGACATTTGTTTAGATGGAGATTTAACACAAAGCTTTACAGAAGATGTTTTAAAGCGTTATGAATCTTATGGTTGGCATATTCAACGTGTTGAAGATGGAAATGATGTTGAAGCCATCAATAAAGCAATCGAATGTGCGAAACAAACAACAGATAAACCGTCAATTATTGAAGTGAAAACAGTCATTGGATATGGTTCAAAACTTCAAGGAACAAATGCAGTTCATGGTGCACCTCTTGGTGATGAGGACGGGGCGTATGCTAAATCACAATATGGATGGAATCATGAGCCATTTACGGTACCAGCTGAAGTTTATCATCATTTTAATGAAACAATTAAAGAACGTGGACAAGTTGCTAATAAGATGTGGGATGAATTATTTGCAAGTTACTCAAAAGCTTATCCAGAATTAGCAGAAGAGTTAACAAAAGCAATGAATAATGAATTAGTAGTTGATTTAAAAGACGTGATGCCAACTTATGAAACAGGGCATTCTGCAGCTACACGTGATACAAACAATGAAGCAATTAATGCTATTGCTTCGGCGATTCCTTATTTCTTAGGGGGATCTGCTGACCTTTCTCATTCAAATAAAACAAATATTAAAAATGGTGGAGATTTCTCTAAAGTAACACCAGATGGACGCAATATTTATTTCGGAGTTCGTGAGTTTGCGATGGCTTCGATTTTAAATGGGATGGCATTACACGGTGGAGTTCGCGTATTCGGTGGAACATTCTTCGTATTCTGCGACTATTTAAAACCAGCAATGCGTATGGCTGCCTTAATGGGATTACCAGTTACTTACGTTTTAACGCATGACTCAATTGCAGTAGGTGAAGATGGTCCAACACATGAACCAATCGAGCAATTAGCTATGTTACGTACGATTCCTAACTTCTCAGTCATTCGTCCAGCAGATGCAACTGAAACAGCAGCAGCCTGGCGTTTAGCTGTTGAATCTAAAAATACACCAACGGCGTTAATTTTAACTCGTCAAAATTTAACAACAATGGCTCATACATCATATGAAGGTGTAAGTAAAGGGGCTTACGTCGTAAGTGAAGCAGCTAAAGAAATGGATGGAATCTTAATTGCAACAGGTTCTGAGGTTAATTTAGCGGTTGAAGCACAAGAAAAATTAGCAAGTGAAGGAATTTATGTACGTGTTGTAAGCATGCCATCAATGGATTTATTTGAAAAACAATCAAAAGAATACCGTGAAAGCATTCTTCCAAAACAGGTAACAAAACGTATGTCAATTGAAATGGGAGCAACTTATGGATGGCATAAATATGTAGGCTTTGATGGAGTTGTCATGGGAATTGATCGTTTTGGAGCTTCTGCACCAGCTAATAAAGTTATTGAAGCTTATGGATTTACAGCAGAAAATGTTGTGTCATTATTCAAAGAAATGGCGTAATTTTTAAATTTAAATAAAAAGGGAAAGTTTTGGTCAAAGCCAAGCTTTCTTTTTTTTTGTTCAGAGTGAAATTTAGGTTAAAAACACATATAAAAGAATATGAAAATTTGTTATAATTAGGTAAAACTTTTGGGGAGGATGAGGGATGAGTCTTACACTAGAGGTGCAAATTTCCATTATTTTGATGATGAGTCTTTTTTTTATACTGATTACACTCATGAATCAAATTAAAGAACGTGAATCACTTAAGCAGTTAATAATTGTTCAATCTAAAATAATACTAGGAATCGGCTTGTTTTTAATGAGTTTAGTCTTTTTAAATAGTTATTATTATTTGATTTCTTCAGTGATTTGCTATGTTTTGAAAATATCACCCGTTTATATGAGTTCCGCTTCATTTGAAACAGTTTTAATCGAGAAATGGTTTGTGATTATATGTACGGTTTTAATGGCCTTTGTCACCAATGTAGCATTAGCTTATTATACAAGGTTTAAACATTTATTTATTGCACCATTTGAAATGATTATATTCACGACTGTGATGATGACTCTTTTACAACAAAGTTCACTCTCAATTTCGAGCC
Source organism: Turicibacter sanguinis (assembly GCF_013046825.1). Classification (NCBI taxonomy): domain Bacteria; kingdom Bacillati; phylum Bacillota; class Erysipelotrichia; order Erysipelotrichales; family Turicibacteraceae; genus Turicibacter; species Turicibacter sanguinis. The sequence goes on from NZ_CP053187.1 coordinate 1,978,822, forward strand.
AAATTATGATGATGGCAGTAGTATTAGGAATGGTCATGAGTATAGCACCTTCAATCACCTCAAAGCTTTGTAAAGGGGAATTAGAAGGTCGTACAACACTTGGGTTATTTCATTACCTAGATAACTGGCTCTGTATTGGGGCAGGAAATTTATTTGGTAAGTGTCATTTATCAACTGAGGCCTTTGTTGAAAACTCAAATTTTAAACGAATACTTAAAAAAGGATTTAGTGGCGTGACGTGCTGTTTAATCATAACAACAGTTTTATTAACTTTTATCGCCTATTTTCAAGGCTATCATGAACAGACAAGATTAGTGATTTTGAATCAATTGATTGTTGAAGGTATTGGGTTGCAAGTGATTAATGTTTTAATTCTTTTAATGGGAATCGGCTGTTTTTATGGGTTTTATCGATTAATCATCAGTGTATATCCCGTTTATTTATCCTTTTTTGAAAAAATAATTCCAACTGCCTATTTTGCAACGGATTGGATTTATCAACTTCAACATTGTCGGTATGTTGGGTTAATTGGGTTTATTAGTAGTTATGTGGCTGCGCTTGTCACCTTAATGTATCTGAGTTTTTATCAAGTAACTGAGATTGTGATTCCAGAGTTAGTGTCTATTGGATTGATTGGAGTTTTAGTTAGTAAAATGGCAAATCAGGTAAATGGAGTTAAAGGGACACTGATTGCTTCATTTATGAATGGAATTTTATTAACCGTTATCCCAACGCTTTCATTACATTTTTTAAAAGCGCTACAATTAGAAGGAAGTTTTAGGTCACTAGACACGTTCTTTATTTCACAATTACTTGACAGATTGTTCATATTCTAGTATAAATTGAATATAGTATTGGACTATTCAATTGTAAAAATGTTTGGAGGAAGTAATATGTTATATACTAACTGGGTATTCTGGGTTTGGATTATTGTAGCTATTTTAATTGGTGCAATTATTGGATTCTTTGTTGCTCAAAAACAATTAAAAAAATATTTACAAAAAAACCCACCTATTAATGAAGAGGTTGTTCGTACAATGATGATGCAAATGGGACGTACACCATCTCAAAAACAAATTAATCAAGTGATGAAATCAATTAATCAAAATATGAAATAAAACAAAAAGCGTATGAAAACATACGCTTTTTATGATGATAAATGTAAGAAAAGACGCCTTTCAGGGCGTCTTTTTAAAATTAAAATTGTTGTTTAGAACACATGTATTCATTTACAACTAAATCTAATTCTTGACTTTTTGCTACTGTCAATTCATGTACCATTCCAAATGTTTTTACGAGTTCGTGTAATTCAGCCTTAATGGTTGTAATACGATTATAAATGTCTTTAGAATTATTGAAATTCATCGGTTCTGAACATGAAATAGTTTTCAAGATGATTCCCCCCAGGTATTTTTGAATATAATGTAATAGTGTTTAAAATGAGACTTTATTTTCAGTTCCATTTAAAATGCGTTTATAGTTCGGGATGTGCTTAATAATAATCATTGCAGCAAATAAGGTAAACATAATTTTGGCTGTTAAGTCATAATGTCCAAACCAAACAATTAATACTGCGGCAATTGAGATAATAGTTGAAGATAAAGAGACCATTTTCCATATCTTTAATGAAATGACAAAGATAATAAAGAGTGTGATAAATAAAAGAGGTGAATAGAATAAAATGATTCCTGCACTTGTTGCAACAGCTTTTCCACCTTTGAAGTTAGCAAAAATAGGGTAAATATGTCCGATTAAAGCAAACATCGAAATAATTAAGGGATGGATCGTAGCTCCTAAGTACATGGCTGCTAAAACAGCTAACCCACCTTTTAACACATCAAGAATAAAGACAATGGTCCCCCCTTTTTTTCCAAGAACTCGGAAGGCATTCGTTGACCCTAGGTTACCAGAACCATATTGACGAATATCTTTTTGATAAAATGTTTTTCCAATTACAAGCGCTGAAGGAAATGATCCTAGCAAGTAAGCGGCAATAATTAGTATGAAGTTAATCATTTAAATCCTCCTTTTTTGCAGAATTATTATAGCATAGACTCCGATAATATTAGTGAAATTTACAAAAAAAATATAAAAAACTTCTTTTTCGACATATTTCACGCTATAATTCATACTTTAATTAATGTATAATACAGTTATTTTGAATAGATTTGGAATTAAAATTTATAAATTAGTCTTATAATGTCTAATAACATCTTTTAATCTTCGAGAAAATCTTTTAAAATGAGATAATGGAAAGGGAAAGGAGTGTTATGATGTCGACGCACTTAAATTATAATGAAGACTCAATACAAGTACTCGAAGGACTAGAAGCAGTCCGTAAAAGACCAGGGATGTATATTGGTTCAACTGACAGTCGCGGGTTACATCATCTTGTCTATGAAATTGTAGATAATGCCATTGACGAAGTTTTAGCCGGATATGGTGATCATATAAAAGTAACAATTCATGAAAATAATAGCATCAGTGTACAAGATTCTGGGCGAGGAGTTCCAACTGGAATGCATAAATCAGGAAAGCCGACACCAGAAGTTATTTTTACTGTCTTACATGCAGGTGGAAAGTTTGGAACAGGTGGATATAAAACATCTGGAGGATTACACGGGGTAGGGGCAAGTGTTGTAAATGCCCTATCTGAGTGGGTTGAAGTGACAATCAAACGTGATGGGAATGTATATCGTCAACGTTTTGAGAATGGTGGGCATCCTGTTACAGGTCTTGATATCATTGGTAAAAGTAAAGAAACAGGAACATTAGTAAGCTTCAAACCAGATCCTGAAATTTTCTCAACAACAGTTTATTCATTTGATATTTTAAGTGAACGATTACGTGAATCAGCATTTCTTTTAAAAGGGTTAAAAATTGAGTTAATCGATTTAAGAAACGATAAAGAAGAAACATTTTACTATGAAGATGGAATTAAATCATTTGTTAGTTATTTAAACGAAGGAAAAGATACCCTTCATGATGTAGTTTATTTCGAGGGAGAAAGCCAAGAGATTGAAGTTGATTTTGCTTTCCAATATTCTGGAAGTTATTCAGAAAATATTTTATCTTTCGTTAATAATGTTCGGACTAAAGATGGTGGAACTCATGAAACAGGAGCTAAAGCTGTCTTAACTCGTATTTTTAATGACTATGCGAGACGTAATGGATTACTTAAAGAAAAAGAGAAAAATTTAGAAGGTGCAGACATTCGTGAAGGGTTAGCGGCCATCGTTTCAGTTCGAATTCCTGAAAATTTATTACAATTTGAAGGACAAACAAAGGCGAAACTTGGAACGCCAGAGGCTCGTTCAGCGGTAGATAATGTGATTGCAGAAAAATTAACATTTTTCTTTGAAGAAAATGGAGCTGTTGCGACACAATTAATTAAAAAAGCGATTAAAGCAGCTCAAGTCCGTGAAGCAGCGCGTAAAGCGCGAGAAGATGCTCGTAGTGGAAAAACGAAAAAGAAAAAAGAAACGAATCTTTCAGGAAAGTTAACGCCAGCTCAAACGAAAAATCCTCAGAAAAATGAGTTATTCTTAGTCGAAGGGGATTCAGCGGGTGGATCAGCGAAACTAGGTCGTAACCGTGCCTTCCAAGCAATTTTACCTCTACGTGGTAAGGTCATCAATACTGAAAAAGCAAAGATGGAAGATATCTTTAAAAATGAGGAAATTAATACGATGATTTATACCATCGGTGCAGGTGTAGGAGCGAATTTTGAATTAAGTGATGTCAATTATGATAAAGTCATCATTATGACCGATGCTGATACCGATGGGGCGCATATTCAGGTATTATTACTAACATTCTTCTTCCGATACATGCGTGAATTAGTTGAAGCGGGTAAAGTTTACATTGCATTGCCACCGCTTTATAAAGTGTCTAAAGGACAAGGAAAAAAGCAAGTGGTTGAGTATGCATGGACAGACGAAGAGTTAGGAAGCGTTATTGCGAAAGTCGGAAAAGGCTACATGTTACAACGTTACAAAGGTCTTGGAGAAATGAACGCGGATCAATTATGGGATACAACTATGAATCCTGAAACACGTACGTTAATTCAAGTCAGTATTGAAGATGCGGCAGATGCCGATCATCGCGTAACCACGTTAATGGGAGATAAAGTTGAGCCACGTCGTGAATGGATCGAGCAAAATGTCGATTTTACGATGGAAGATGATTATGATATAGAGAGGGTGTAATTTATGGAAAACTCAACCCAACGCGTTCAAGTAATGCGACTTGAAGATATTATGGGGGATCGTTTCGGACGTTACTCTAAATATATCATTCAAGATCGTGCGTTACCTGATGCTCGTGATGGATTAAAACCGGTACAACGACGTATTCTATATGCGATGTATAAAGACGGAAATACATTTGAAAAAGCATTCCGTAAATCGGCTAAAACAGTTGGAAATGTTATTGGTAATTACCATCCTCATGGCGATTCATCTGTATATGAGGCAATGGTTCGTATGTCTCAGGATTGGAAATTAAGAGAACCCCTTGTGCAAATGCATGGGAACAATGGTAGTATTGATGGCGATCCTGCAGCTGCGATGCGTTATACTGAAGCAAGATTATCAGCTATTTCAGGATTATTATTAAAAGATATCGATAAAAATTTAGTTGACTTTATTCCAAACTTTGATGATTCAATGACAGAACCAACGGTATTACCGGCATTTTTCCCTAACTTATTAGTTAATGGAGCGACAGGGATTTCAGCAGGATATGCAACTGATATTCCACCTCACAATTTAGCTGAAATTATTGATGCGGTGATTCATCGTATGAATCATAAACAGTGTCAATTAGATGACTTATTAACCTTTATCAAAGGGCCAGATTTCCCAACGGGAGCGATTATCCAAGGGATTCAAGAAATCAAAAAAGCATATGCTACGGGAAAAGGACGTATTATTGTTCGTTCAAAAGCTGAGATTGAAACGATTCGAGGAGGACGCGATCAAATCGTTGTCACTGAAATTCCTTACGAAGTCAATAAAGCGAATTTAGTGAAAAAAATTGATGATTTACGTATTGATAAAAAAATCGACGGAATCATGGAGGTTCGTGATGAAACTGATCGTAATGGATTACGTATTGTCATTGAACTAAAAAAAGACGTGAAATCTGAAATGGTGTTGAACTATTTATTCAAAAATACGGATTTACAAGTGTCATATAACATCAATATGGTGGCGATTCATAATAAGCGTCCTGTCTTGATGGGATTAATGGACTTAATTGACGCTTATATCCAACATCAAAAAGAAGTTGTAACTAATCGTTCAAATTATGATTTAAAACGTGCACGTGAACGTCAACACATCGTTGAAGGTTTAATTAAAATGGTGTCAGTTTTAGATGAAGTGGTTCATATGATCCGCCAATCGAAAGATAAATCAGATGCGAAGAAAAATTTAATGGTAGCTTTTGAGTTTAGTGAACGTCAAGCTGAAGCTATCGTGATGTTACAGTTATATCGTTTAACGAATACAGATGTGACAGCGCTACAACAAGAAAACGAAGAGTTATCAAAAACAATCTTAGAATTAACTGAGATTTTAAGTAGCGAAACGAAGTTATTAAAAGTCATTCAAACAGAATTAAAACAAGTGCGAAAAGATTTTAAAACGGAGCGACGCAGTCAAATAGAGGAACAAATTCAAGAGATTAAAATTGATGAGACTGATATGATTACCAAAGAAGATGTTATTGTCGCTGTTACAAAAGATGGATATGTCAAACGGACGAGTATTCGTTCATACAATGCAACGAAATCTGAAATGCCAGTGATGAAAGATGGCGATGAACTGGTATCAAAATTACAAGTCGATACGCTACAAACGCTATTGATGTTTACGAATCGAGGAAGTTTTATCTACTTACCAGTCTATAAACTCCCAGAGTTTAAATGGAAAGATATTGGACAGCACGTTTCAAATCTAGTAACGATCGATTCAGAGGAGAAAGTGATAGCAGTCTTCGCGATTAGTGATTTTAAATCGGAAGAGTGTTTATTCTTTACAACAGCAAACGGTATGATTAAAAAGACTCGTTTAGGTGATTTTGAAGTGTCTCGTTATAATCGTGCCATGATGGCGATGGCGGTTAAAGAAGATGATGTTTTAATTTCAGTGGTTAAAGCACCAAGTCCAAATGATGTCATCATGGTCACAAAACAGGGTTACTTGTTGAAGTTTAGTGATGAGGAAATTGCTATTACGGGTCTTAAGGCTATGGGGGTTAAAGGGATTGCCATTGGAAAAGATGATCAGCTAATCAAAGTGGTGTTAGCTAATGCAAACGATGAGTTGTTATTATTAACACAACGTGGGAATATCAAAAAGTTAAAAGTAAAAGATATTGCCCTCTCTTCACGTAATAAAAAAGGATCACTTGGAATCAAGGCGATTAAATCAAACCCACATTATTTTGTTGATTGTATTAAAGTTGAATCGAATCAAGAGGTTTATATTAAAACAGAGACAACGCAAGTGAAGTTGAATCTTTCACTCTTTAAGGCGGTTGATTTAAACTCTGTTGGAACCAATATTGTAGATGATGCGGTCATGAAATTGATGATTGATGAAATAGAATAATTAGAAAAGTCGGCTTCTATTAAGAAGTCGATTTTTTATTTTGAACCGAACTAAATTCATTTGTTCATATTCTTAGGTCTTAGCACATACAATCTTATGAGTGTATCTAGAGTTAAGTCGGAAATGATGGTGAAAAGGAATGCAAATGCTTAGTAAAGTTGAATCAGCAATATTTAAACAAACCTTACATTATCCACTACTACAAGTTGTAGAAAATAAAACCGTCATCATTAACGATCGTTGTACGGTTGAACATTTTACGGATGATTTTTGCATGGTTAAGACGCCTGATTGTACTTATCAGTTAAGTGGAATCAATTTTAGAGTTAAAGAATATGGAGACTTTGTTATTAGAATTGAAAGTGATGGAGTAAAAAAAATAGAAATAGTCGGTGATGAAAATGAAAAATAAGTGGTTAAGTCTGTTTATTCCAAAAGTTCAAATCATAGTGCCTACAATGACTGAAGTTAATCGATTGAGGCAACGTAATGTGATGATTTATGGGGTGAAAAAACATCCGAATGGTTACTTGGTGACGGTTAGGAAGGATATTTTGGATAAATTGGAGGGATATCCGGTTGCTCGGACACTTTCCATTTATCCGCCTTTTCTTAAAGTAGGAGTTCCTATCATTGGATTAGTGTTGATTTTGATGCTTTTAATGCAAAAGTATACCATCGGGTATCGGATTGATGGAAATTTAACACCACAGGAACAAGATGAATTAGAAACTTTGCTTGAACCCCACTTTCAGGAATTAGGTCCATTTCATTTCCTAAAAAGTGATTTGGATGTGATTTATGAGGAGCTTAAAGCTTATTACAATGATTATGTATGGGTAAATATCTACCGAAAAGGAACAGACATCATTTTTGATGTTTATGATATTACGTTAGAAGAACAAGATGATGACAGTGAATATTCACAAACGTTATTTGCTAAGCGTTCTGGTTTGGTGAAGAACTATATTGTAGACAGTTGTCGTGTGTTGGTGGAGCAAAATCAAGTTGTTAAAAAAGGGGATCCACTTGTTGCTTGTTATGTCGAACAACCATATACGAGTGAGATTATTCCGATAGATGATGTGGCACGGGGAGAAGTTTGGGCTGATACATGGTACACTGTTGATGTAAGGGCGTCTAAAAGCTATGTAGAAGAACGGTTTACAACGAATAAAGAGACTTATTATGTTCTTCATCTTGGCGGAAAAGAATTTACTTTTCCATTCGATGAGATAAATTTTGAAAAGTACGAAGAAGTCGATAAATCATATGATCCCTTCTTTTTCCTCAAAAATTCACCGCTTTATTTAGAAAAAAGACAATATTATGAAAAAAGTGATATAATAATAACAAACACTTATGACGAGATTAAGGCTAATTTATTAGTCCTTGTCCAAAATAAATTCAAAGAAGAAACCGATGGTGAGTTTATCATCAAGAATTTGGAGATAATATCAGAAGAGGAAACAGATGATGAGATTTATTTCAAATGTCATCTAACTGTATACGAAAATATCGCATATTAGAGGAGCTGAATTATGAGTAAAGATCCGATTAAGATACAAGAAGTATTTGAAACAATGGATGAGATTATTTCTGTTGTTGGACATCATGATAAGCATTTAAAAATCTTTGAAGATTACTATAATGTTGAAATTTCTTTACGTGGAGATCAACTCTACGTTTACGGAGATGAAGCAAAAGCTTCAGAAGTTCGTGAAGTGTTAGTAGCTTTAGTGGACTTACATCGTAAAGGAAAAGACGTAACAGAGCGAGATGTTTTATATGCAATTAAGATGAATGAACAAAATCGCCTAGGTGAACTTGAGTCATTGTTTGATGAACGATATAAAATTATTAAAACAACACAAGGGAAAACGATTTTTGCGAAAACTTTTAATCAAAAAGATTATTATCGAAAAATTCTAGATAATGATTTAGTCTTTGGAATTGGTCCTGCAGGGACAGGGAAAACTTATTTAGCAGTTGTTATTGGTGTTTCATTATTAAAGAAAAACATCGTTCGAAAAATTATTTTAACTCGTCCTGTTGTAGAAGCGGGAGAAAATTTAGGATTCTTACCTGGAGATTTAAAAGAGAAGGTGGATCCTTACTTAAGACCGTTATATGATGCGTTATATGATGTATTAGGTCTTGAACAAACTGAAAAAATGATTGAACGTGGGATTATCGAGATTGCCCCATTAGCTTATATGCGCGGTCGTACACTTGAAGATGCTTATATCATTTTAGATGAAGCGCAAAATACAACGAAACAACAGATGAAAATGTTCTTAACGCGTTTAGGATTTAATTCAAAAATGGTTGTCACAGGTGATGAAACGCAGATTGACCTTCCAAAACCGGTGAAGTCAGGATTAAAACATGCAAAAGAAATTTTACATGATGTTAAAGGAATTGAATTTGTTCAATTTGAAACAGTCGATGTTGTACGACATACGCTTGTTCAAAAAATTATTGAAAGCTATGAAAAGACCGGAGAATAAAGGAGCAACAAACGAAAATGGCAGTAGATATTCAATTTTACAATCAAACAGATGAAGCAGTTGAAAGATATGAGCAAATGATTGAACGTGTTGTAGTTGAAACGTTAAAGCAAGAAAACTTAGCGCATGAGTTTATTGAGTGTAGTTTTATCTTTGTGGATAATGAACAAATTCGTGAAATCAATGCAAATTATCGTCAAAAAGATGCCGTAACAGATGTTATAACATTTGCAATTGAGGATGAAACTCCTGGAGAAATAAAGATTCAAGGAGTTCCTATGCCAAGAATGTTAGGTGATGTCTTTATTTCATTACCACGCACACGAGAACAAGCAGAGCGATTTGGTCATTCATTTGATCGTGAACTTTCGTTTTTAGCCGTTCATGGATGTTTACATCTTCTAGGTTATGATCATCTTGTGAAAGAAGAAGAGGAAATCATGTTCGCTAAACAGGAGGATGTCCTAAATGCGCTCGGAATCAGACGTTAAAGAGACTCATTCTATTCAAGCAATTTTAAAATCGTTTAAATATGCAAGTCGGGGTATCTTGACATCATTCTTAATAGGGCGTAATATTAAAGTCCACTATACCGCAGCACTAATCGTGCTAGGGTGTGGGCTTTATTTTCGTATTAGCAAAGTAGAATTTATTTTGTTATTTCTAACAATTGCTCAAGTGATTACGTTAGAAATGATTAATACTGCGATAGAGAGAACCGTTGATTTAGTAACATCAGACTATCATATTTATGCGAAAATAGCGAAAGATGTCGCAGCAGGAGCCGTTTTGGTCAGCGCGATCATCGCAACTATTATCGGAGGAATTATCTTTCTTCCATATATATCTAGTCAGTAGGTGAAAAAATGAAAGAAATGTACACAGATTTAATTGCAGCAGCGAAGGAAGCTTATCAAAATGCATATGTTCCGTATTCGAAATTCCCAGTAGGTGCGGCTTTAAAATTAAAAGATGGAAGTATTATCAATGGAGCAAATGTTGAAAATGCCTCTTTTGGATTGACTAATTGTGCAGAGCGCTCAGCTTTATTTACAGCTTTTACAAAAGGTTATCGTCGTGACGATATTGAGGCCATTGCAGTTGTAGCAAATACAGATCGTCCAATTTCACCATGTGGAGCATGTCGTCAAGTCATTAGTGAATTAATGCCACAAGACGCACAAGTTATTTTATTAAGTAACAAGGACGAAATTAAAATTTATACAGTGTCAGAATTATTACCATATTCATTTACATCGGAGGATTTATAATGACAGAAAAACATTTTAAGTCTGGGTTCGTCTCAATTATTGGTCGCCCTAATGTTGGAAAATCAACATTTTTAAATCAAGTATTAGGGAAAAAAATTGCGATTATGAGCGATAAACCTCAAACAACACGAAATAAAATTCAAGGTGTTATCACAGATGCGGATTCACAAACAATTTTTATTGATACACCAGGAATTCATAAACCTAAACATGAGCTTGGAAAATTTATGACCGATTTAGCCATTGGAACATTAAATGAAGTGGATGCTGTTATGTTTATGGTCAATGCAACTGAGAAAGTAGGAAAAGGGGATCGCTTCATTATTGAACATTTACAAAATGTAAAACAACCTGTTTTCTTAGTCATTAATAAAATTGATTTAATTACAAAAGAAGAATTATTAACAGTTATTGCTTCATTCCGTGAAGAGTATAATTTTGCTGGAATTATTCCAATTTCTGCGATGACTGGGGAGAATGTAGAGACATTAATCTCAGTTATCAAAGAGGCGCTTCCTGAAGGGCCACAATTTTATCCATCAGATTATATTACTGATCATCCAGAACGTTTCATTATTTCTGAGTTAATTCGTGAAAAAGTTTTACATTTAACTCATGAAGAAGTTCCGCATTCAGTTGCTGTCGTTATTGATAAAATTGAAAAAGTAGAAGGTAAAAATGTGATTGATGTGATGGCGACTATTGTTGTTGAACGTCCTTCACAAAAAGGGATTTTAATTGGTAAGGGTGGAAAAATGTTAAAAGACATTGGAACACTAGCTCGTAAAGATATCGTGAAATTACTTGGAACAAAAATTTACTTAGAGTTATGGGTAAAGGTTCAAAAGGATTGGCGTAATAAAAAATTATACTTAAATGATTTCGGATATAGCGAAAAAGAATACTAATTCGACTTTTTAAGACAAAAGTGTCATAAATTCTTGGAGTTTGGATATCCTAATGACTAGAGGGTTTAAATAATAGCTTAGCTAGTAAGAAGGGATTTAAATGAATAGCTTAGAATGGGAAGTGTTCAAACGTACAGGAAAAATTGAGCACTATTTGTTATTAAAAGAAACTGAGAATAGTAAGATAGATTTAACTTCACCTACTGAGTTTTCAGAAGAATTAATAAGTTCGGAGGCAACGAAAGCCATAAGGGAGGATTAACAACATGGCGCTCGATGTGGATGGGATTATTTTAAAAAACTTTAATTATGGTGAACATCATAAAATTATAAAAGTTCTGACTCGGAATATGGGAGTTATTGGTGTGTTTGTCCAAAATGCCAATAAAGTTAATACAAAAAAGAGTGCACTTGTTCAACCATTAACAAGTGCACGTTTTAATTTAAAACCCTCAACCAATGCAAACAGTGAATTGTATTACTTATATTCTGGAGAAGTTGAAAATCATTATTTAAATATTAAGCTTGATTATGAAACGGTTGCTTATTTTTATTTCATGATTGAATTGATTTTAAAAGGTGTGTCATCAGATGAATATAGTGCTTATATTTATCGACTATTGAAAAATTTCTTAGACGCAGCAGACGCGGGGTATAATCCGTATCTGTTGAGTCTAATTTTTCAATTTAAAATGATGCCGGTTCTTGGGATAGAGCCAGTACTTGATTGTTGTGCAAATTGTCGTTCTACTGAACAGATTGTCACGATTGGTATCCGTCAAGGTGGATTAGTTTGTGCCAAGTGTTATGACAATACACAACCTATTTTAATTGATGCGCCCTTGATTCCAATTGTCCGTGCACTTTATCGAGTTGATATTGATCATCTACCAGAGGTTGAGCTAGAAGATGAATTACTACAACCTATTGAACAATTTTTAGATGCTTATTATGAGACTTATGCAGGACTTCATTTAAGAACGAAAAAGTTTTTAAAAGACTTAACATAAAATCAAAATCGCTTAAAAATCGCCACGATTTAAGTGATTTTTTTTGTTGAATAAATGATTTTCTTTTGTTATTTTTTCATACTTTTGTATATTGTGTTTTATGTATTGATATAATATAATGGTAATAGTATAATGCAATATTTATGTGATGACGAAGAATAGTACTTTTGAAGCATTGAACTTAAGCGAGTCTGGGAGGGTGTGAGCCAGATGTCAAATTCTTAAGGAACGGAACTTTCGAGCATATTTAACAAAGTGGTAAAAAGCTTGCTTTTTACAAATAGGGTGGAACCGCGGGAAAAACTCTCGTCCCTATGCTTGTGGGCATAGGTATGAGAGTTTTTATTATTTCTATGTTCACAAGATCTTAATTTTGTTAAGCAAAGGAGCATCAGTATGAGTCAAGTTACTATGGAAAAAATCGTAAATATGTCAAAAACACAAGGTTTCGTTTACCAAGGTAGTGAAATTTATGGTGGATTAGCGAACACTTGGGATTATGGGCCATTAGGTGTCGAATTAAAAAATAATGTTAAAAAAGCTTGGTGGAAAAAATTCATTCAAGAATCTCCATACAATGTAGGATTAGATAGCGCCATCTTAATGAACCCTCAAACATGGGTTGCATCAGGACATGTTGGAGGATTTAGTGATCCTTTAATGGACTGTAAAGTATGTAAAAGCCGTCACCGTGCCGATAAATTAATTGAAGATCATGGAGATGATATCGTAGCTGATGGATGGACAGAAGAACAAATGATGAATTACATCCGTGAACATAACATCGCATGTCCAGATTGTGGGGCACATGATTTCACAGATATTCGTCAATTTGAATTAATGTTCAAAACACACATGGGTGTTGTATCAGATGAAAAATCAGCTGTTTACTTACGTCCTGAAACAGCACAAGGAATCTTCGTTAACTTTAAAAACGTTCAACGTACATCTCGTAAAAAAATTCCATTTGGAATTGGACAAATCGGGAAATCATTCCGTAACGAAATTACACCAGGAAACTTTACATTCCGTACACGTGAATTCGAACAAATGGAATTAGAATTCTTCTGTAAACCAGGTGAAGATGCTAAGTGGTATGAATTCTGGAAAGAATATTGCTGGAATTGGCTAGTAAGCTTAGGAATGAACCCAGAGCACATCCGTCAACGTGAACATTCACCAGAAGAATTAAGTCATTATAGTAACGGAACATCAGATATTGAATATCGTTTCCCATTCGGATGGGGAGAATTATGGGGAGTTGCAAATCGTACAGATTTCGACTTAAAAGCTCATATGAAAGAATCAGGAGCAAACTTTGAATACCAAGATCCAACAACGAATGAAAAATACGTGCCATATTGTATTGAACCATCGGTTGGAGCTGATCGTGTAACCTTAGCCTTTTTAGTTGATGCTTATGCAGAAGAGACATTAGAAAATGGTGAAACACGTGAAGTGTTAAAATTCCATCCAGCTTTAGCTCCTTATAAAGTGGCAGTATTACCATTAGTTAAAAAATTAAATGAGCAAGCTTTAGAAGTATTTGCAGATTTATCAAAACACATGATGGTAGATTATGATGAAGCAGGAACAATTGGTAAACGTTACCGTCGTCAAGATGCAATCGGGACACCATTCTGTGTGACATTCGATTATGATTCATTAGAAGATAAAAAAGTAACTGTTCGTCACCGTGATACAATGGAACAAGAACGTGTTGCAATTGATGAGTTAGTTGAGTACATCACATCAAAAATTCAATTCTAAAACATAGTTTTACTAATTAGACATTATAGGAGAGAGGGTGATTTACGGTGAATAAGGGTCGGATTCCACAAGAATTATTTGATCAAGTCATTGCACAAAGTGACATTGTTGATGTTGTTAGTGATTATGTTCAATTAACTAAAGCCGGTAAAAACTATAAAGGCTTATGTCCTTTTCACGGTGAAAACACCCCTTCTTTTGTGGTGTCACCGGATAAAGGAATTTATAAATGCTTTGGTTGTGGTGAAGGTGGAAATGTTATTTCTTTTATTTCACAACTTGAAGCAATTTCTTACCCACAAGCTATTTTAAAATTGGCACAACGAGCAGGAATTCAAACCGACTTAGTTGCTAGTCTTTCGCAGTCTACACAAAATTCAAAATATAAAAATGAGTATGACCTTTTAGAATTTTCTAAAGGGTTTTACCATTATTATCTGAATCATACAAAAGAGGGAAAAATCGCCCTTGAGTATTTAACAAAACGTGGAATGTCAGCGGAAATGATTGAGCAATTTGGTATTGGTTTATCTCCATCCTACTCGGATGCTCTTGTCAAAACATTAGCAAATAACCAATTTTCTTTACCTCAGGCAACACAACTTGGGTTATTAAACGAGCATAATGGTCAATATTATGACCGATTTAAATCTCGGATTATGTTCCCAATTTTTGATAAGGTAGGAAAAGTGGTTGGATTTAGTGGGCGTGTCTTTTTAGAGGGGGACACACATTTAGGAAAGTATGTAAATTCTCCGGAATCACCATTATTTCAAAAGGGGAAACTGATTTATAACTTGCATGAGGCAAAGTTAGCCATTCGACGTCATAACCGAGTACTGTTATTTGAAGGATTTTTAGATGTTATTTCTGCTGTGGAAGCAGGAATTTCAGAATCTGTTGCCACAATGGGGACAGCTTTTACCGAGGATCATGGTCGAGAATTAAGACGTTTAACCGATCATATCATTATTTGTTATGACGGAGATAAAGCTGGATTAGCTGCTGCTAATAAAGCCATTCCAATTTTAATGTCGCAAAACTTTATAGTAAGTGTTGTCGAGATTCCATCGAAGATGGACCCGGATGAATTCATAAAAACAAATGGTGCCGAAGCTTTTTCGAAATTAGTTGATCAGGCGATTCCCGCCATCGATTATCAATATCGTTATATCAAACGTCAGTTTAATTTAGAATTTGTCAGTCATCGCGATCAATTTAAACGTGCTATTTATCATTTAGCATATTCTTTACAAAGTCCGACTCTTCAGGAGTTAATATTGAAAAAATTAGCGCAAGATATCTCCATCGGAGAACAAAGTATTTTACAAGAGTTTGCAAGTGGAAAAAGTCAAGTGTATAAAAATACCAATATTAACAACAATAAAAACGAAATGAGTCAAATGAGACGCCATCATTTGAGAGACACTAAGTATGACCGGTCAGAAAAAATGTTAATTCATTATATGTTAAAAGACCGACGTGTCGCTTTGCAGGTAGAGAAAGAATTAAATGGTTACTTAAATGATCCGACGAGACGAAACATTGTCCTTTACATTTTAGATTATTACACCGTACATGAGACAATGAATTTACAATATTTTTTAAATTGGATTGATGAAGCGTTAGTGAAACCAATCACGGACATTATTTTTGAATGTGAGACCTTACCACCTTTAACGAACGATAATGTCATCCGTGATTTAATATTAGTTGTGAAAGAGTATGTTTATAAAGCCCAAATGGAGCAGTTAAAAAAGCAAATCAGTGAAGCAACATTAGATCATGAAAAATTGGAACTACTAGGTAAAGTTAATCAACTTAAACAGCAGTTTGGTAAGTAAAAAGGAGTGGTTTTATGTCAAATCCGGTACTTGACGAGAAAAAAATTCTGGAAATTAATAATCAACTAATCAAGTTAGGAAAGAAGCGCGGTTATTTAACATACGATGAAATCAACAATAGTTTTGAACAAGTTCAATTAGATCCAGAAATGATTAGTTCATTTTTAGATTTATATGATTCAGAAGGAATCAGCATTGTTAAATCTGAGAAAATTGTTGAAACGCCTGAAGTTGGTGAGACAGAAGAGGAAGATACAGTCTTATTATTACCAGATTTTGATGCTGACGAAGATGAAGATAATATTCCAGCCAATTTCTCTACTGAAGATGAAGTTGATTTAGAAGAAAAATTTGATGAGTTTGAATTCACCTCACAATTTAAAATTAATGATCCAGTTCGTATGTATTTAAAAGAAATTGGACGCGTTGAATTATTATCTAGTCAAGAAGAAATTAACTTTGCGAAAAAGATTGAACGTGGAGATATCTCATCAGAAATTTTAGAAATACGCCGTAAAAATGAGCCGCTTCCGGAAGAGTTGTTAGAACGTATTGATTTATTAATCCAAGATGCTGGGGAAGCAAATGACGGAAATGAGTTTTTAATTGGGGTTACTGAATTAAGTGATGAAGAAGCACGCCGTGTTATTCAAGAAGGTGAATATGCAAAAAAACGTCTTGTTGAAGCTAACTTACGTTTAGTTGTTAGTATCGCTAAACGTCATGTTGGACGTGGGATGTTATTCTTAGATTTAATTCAAGAAGGAAATATGGGATTAATTAAAGCGGTTGAAAAATTCGATTATCGTAAAGGATTTAAATTCTCGACTTATGCAACATGGTGGATTCGTCAAGCTATTACACGTGCGATTGCGGATCAAGCGCGTACCATTCGTATTCCGGTTCACATGGTTGAAACAATTAATAAATTAGTTCGTATTCAACGTCAATTAGTTCAAGAATTAGGGCGTGAACCTTTACCAGAAGAAATTTCTGAGAAAATGGGAATCGCTCCTGAAAAAGTACGCGAAATTTTAAAAATTTCACAAGAACCTGTTTCATTAGAATCACCAGTAGGTGAAGAAGATGATTCTCATTTAGGAGATTTCATCCCAGATGCGGATGCCTTATCACCATCTGAATTCGCCTCAAATGAAATGCTAAAAAAAGAATTAGACGATGTGTTAGAAACATTAACGGATCGCGAAGAACGTGTTCTCCGTTTACGTTTTGGACTTGAAGATGGACGTACTCGTACGCTTGAAGAAGTAGGAAAAGAATTTGGTGTGACACGTGAACGTATTCGTCAAATTGAAGCGAAGGCCTTACGTAAACTTCGCCACCCATCTCGTAGCCGTCGTTTAAAAGACTTCATGGAAGAATAGGAATATAAAATATGAGTTATGAACTTTCAACACGATTACAAACATGTTTAGATGCGTTAAAACCTTTGCAAAAAATTGCAGATATTGGAACGGATCATGCTTATTTACCTTGTGTTGGAATGCTTGACAATCAGTTGACTTATGCAATTGCTGCAGATATTGGAGTTGGCCCATTAGAGTCAGCTAAAGCAACTATCAAACGATATGGATTAGAAGCTAAAATAGAAACTCGTCTAGGTGGCGGGTTATCCATTTTAGCTCCTAGTGAAGTAGAAGGGGTTGTCGTTGCAGGAATGGGAGGAAAACTGATTGTTTCTATTTTAGACGCAGACATTCCACTCACAACATCATTTAAGCGATTAGTTTTACAACCTAACATCGATGCAAATTTAGTTCGAGCTTGGTTATCTAACCATTCGTTTACAATCATTGATGAAAAAATCGTCTTAGATGAAGGGAAGTTTTATGAAGTCATTGTAGCCGAACCTACTGATGAAGAGACTTCATATAACGAACTAGATCTTGAATTTGGACCTATTTTACGTCAGACACCAAATGATGAGGTGTTTAAAGCAAGATGGATGAAAGAATTTAATAAAAATCAAGAAATTATGGATCAGTTAGCCGTTAATCACCCACGCTTGGCTGATTTAGAAGCTCGCCAGGCATTATTATCGGAGGTTTTAAAATGTCAATCGTAATTTCAGATGTGATTAAACAATTAGAAACTTTATATCCAAAACATTTAGCGGCGTTTGATAAAGACCCAAATGGATTACATATTGGAAATGTCAATCGTCCGTTAACAAAAGTTTTAGTCACACTTGATGTGACGAAATCTGTCGTTGAAGAAGCGATTGAAAAAGGAGCGAACTTAATTGTTGCTCATCATCCATTCATTTTTCGTCCTTTAGCGAATATTAATACCAATACGCCAAAAGGAAAAATTGTTGAACTTTGTATTAAACATGATATTTGTGTTTATGCGATGCATACTAATTTTGATATTGCGAAAAATGGGATGAATGATTGTTTAGCTCAAACCATCGGTTTAGAAAATATTCAACCGTTAATTCCAACCAAACGTGAAGAATATTCTAAATTAGTCATCTATACACCAGCTACTCACAGTGATTCGATTCGTCAAGTGATGTCAGAAGCGGGTGTTGGGCAAATCGGAAATTATTCTCATTGTACCTTTGCGAGTACGGGAATTGGTTCATTTAAACCGCTTGATGGAAGTCAACCGTTTTTAGGAAATGTAAATGAAGTAGAATTGATTGAAGAAGTAAAATTAGAAGGGGTTATTCCGACCGCTTTAGTTGGAAGCGCCATTGCAAAAATTAAATCGGTCCATCCATATGAGGAAATGGCGTATGATGTCTATGCCTTAAATGTGACGATGCCTGATGCTCAGTATGGACTGGGACGTATGGGACAAGTTCCGACCCCTTTAAAAGCTGTTGATTATATTAAACACGTCAAAAAGTCATTAAAGATTGAAAATGCACGTTTTGTCGGGTCACTAGATAAAACCATTAAAACAGTCGCTATCATTGGTGGTAGTGGGGCAAGTTATATCGGACCTGTCAAAGCGAAAAAAGTAGATTTATTTATTACAGGTGATGTTGGATTCCACGATGCTCAAGATGCACAGGATAGGGGCTTAAATGTCTTAGATGTTGGTCACCATGCAGAGTATGTAATGAAAGAGCACGTTGCTGCTATTTTAAATGAGTTGTTTGGAGAGATTGCAACTGCATCCGTGATTAGTACGGAACCCTTCCAATTTGTTTAAAATGAATAAATCACATAAAATATTGTCTTTTTTAGGTTCAATGTATATAATAGAACTAAGAAAAAATAAAAAAACGTTGAATGAGGCATAGTAGTGAGGACTAGCTATTCAGGGAGAGAATATCGTAGACTGAAAGTATTCTTATAGAGATAGCTCATGAATTCACCTTATGAGTGGTGCTAATCACACCCGGGAACTCCCCGTTATCTGTTTTGAGTGGACAAGTCAATGATTTGTCAATAAAGGTGGTACCGCGTGTGAAACGTCCTTTTTTAAGGACGTTTTTTTATTTTTAAAAAATAAGTTTGGAGGAATCGTCATGCTAAATCGATTAAAAGAGTTACAAATCGAAGCAATTAATGAAGTATCAAATACGACGGATTTAAAAGAGTTAAATGATCTTCGTGTTAAATATCTTGGTAAAAAAGGTCCAATCCAAGAAGTAATGAAAAATATGAAAGATATGCAACCTGAAGAACGTAAAAGTGCAGGAGCTGTTTCAAATGAAGTAAAAAATGCAATCTCAGCAGCGATTGAAACAAAAAAAGAAGAGTTAGAGGCTTTAGCGATTCAACAAAAATTAGCAAATGAAACGATCGACGTGACATTACCAGGTCGTACAGTAAACATTGGAGTAACGCACCCATTACAGGCGGTGACAAATGAATTAGAATCATTATTTATTTCAATGGGATATACGGTAGAAGAAGGACCAGAAGTTGAATGGGATCATTATAACTTCGAACTTTTAAACTTACCTAAAGGTCATCCAGCTCGTGATATGCAAGATTCATTCTATATTACAGAAGAATCATTATTACGTACGCATACATCACCTGTTCAAGCACGCGTTTTAGAAGCAGCGAAAGGAAAAGGTCCAATTAAAATTATCTGTCCAGGTAAAGTATACCGTCGTGATGATGATGATGCGACTCACTCACATCAATTTACACAAATTGAAGGATTAGTAGTTGATACTGATGTAACAATGGCTGATTTAAAAGGAACATTACTTGAACTTGCACGTCAAATGTTTGGTCAAGATCGCGAAATCCGTTTACGCCCATCATTCTTCCCATTCACTGAACCATCAGTTGAAGTGGACGTAACATGCTCAAAATGTGGTGGATGTGGATGTAACATTTGTAAAGGTACAGGATGGATTGAAATTTTAGGAGCAGGTATGGTTCATCCAAACGTATTAGAAATGTCTGGATTTGACTCAAAAGTATATCAAGGATTTGCCTTTGGTATTGGAGCAGAACGTATTGCAATGCTTAAATACGGAATTGAAGATATCCGTAACTTCTATACAAATGATTTAAGATTTATCAATCAATTTAAATAAGACATTTTTAATAGGAATTGGAGGCTATAACATGTTAGTTTCAGTAAATTGGTTAAATCAATATGTCAATATTAGCGATATTGATCCAAAAGAATTAGCAGAGCGTATTACACGCACAGGAATCGAAGTAGAATCAGTAAACATCTTATCAGATGCAACAAATATTGTTATTGGTCATGTTTTAGAACGTGTTCAACATCCAAATGCCGATAAATTATCGGTTTGCCAAGTAGATGTTGGAGGAGAAGAAGGGGTTCTTCAAATCGTTTGTGGAGCGAAAAACGTAGCTGCGGGACAAAAAATTATTGTCGCTAAACCAGGAGCTGTTTTACCAGGAAACTTCAAAATTAAACGTTCTAAATTACGCGGTGAAGAATCAAACGGAATGTGCTGTTCATTAAAAGAATTAGGAATTGAGCAAAAATTAGTTCCAACAGCTTATGCTGAAGGAATCTTCGTTTGTGCGGATGATGCACCGGTTGGAATGGATGCATTAGAATATTTAAAATTCAATGATACGGTTATTGAATTAGGATTAACACCTAACCGTATGGATTGTTTATCTATGTATGGAGTGGCTTACGAAGTTGGAGCTATTTTATCACGTGAGGTTAAATTTGAAGAGGTTTCTGTTAACGAAGTAGCAGAAGCAGCTAAAGATTTAATCAAAGTAACATCTAACACAGAAAAATCACCAGCTTATTTAACACGCGTGGTGAAAAATGTTGAAATTAAGGAATCTCCACAATGGTTACAAGCGATGTTAATCGCAGCAGGGATGCGTCCGAAAAATAACGTAGTCGATGTCACAAACTTCGTCATGTTAGAAATGGGACAACCATTACATGCATTTGATTATGAGACGATTACGTCAAAAGAAATTGTTGTACGTGAAGCTGTTAATGGTGAAACAATTAAAACGTTAGACGGTCAAGACCGTGAATTGGTTGAAGGAGATATCATCATTACAGACGGAAAAACGCCAATTGCGATTGCCGGCGTAATGGGGGGAGAAAATACAGAGGTTACCGATGAAACAAAAACTGTTTTATTAGAATCTGCAATGTTTGATCGTCTTCAAGTTCGTAAAACAGCAACTCGCTTAGGATTACGTTCTGAAGCGTCAGCTCGTTTTGAAAAGGGAATTGATCCTCAACGTGTCGAGTTAGCGTTAAATCGTGCAGCTTCATTATTAGCTGAGCTTGCAAATGGTGAAGTTTGCCAAGGAATCGTGGCAGATGATCGATTTGAATTAACAGCGGTTGACATTGAGATTACAGCCGAAAAAATTAACTCAGTTTTAGGAACAAACATGTCAACGGATGAAGTGGCATCAATTTGGTCTCGTTTACAATTTACTTATGATTTAAATGGTGAAGTCTTCACAGTTCATGTGCCATCTCGACGCTTAGATATTACAATTGTTGAAGATTTAATTGAAGAAGCGGGGCGTATTTATGGATACGATAAAATCCCAACAACCCTCCCTTCAACAGATATTAAAGGTGGATATTCACCAATTCAATTAGTACGTAACCGTGCTCATGAAACGTTAAAAGCATGTGGGCTAACACAAGTGATTACGTATTCATTAACAAGTGAGGAAAAAGCGACTCAATTCTTATCATTACCAGCAGATGTAAAAGAAACCGTTAAGTTATCAATGCCAATGAGTGAAGAGCGTGCTTACTTACGTCAATCAACAATTCCAGGATTATTAGAAGTCGTTCGTTACAACAATGCTCGTACAATGGCTAATGTTGCAATTTATGAAATTGGTAAAGTATACGGACAAACTGAAGGGGATTACGTAGAAGAAACGAAATTTTCAGGTGCGGTAACGGGACAATTAATCCAAAATAAATGGCAAGGAAAAGTTGAAAATGTTGACTTCTTTGTAGCTAAAGGATATGTTGAGACATTATTAACTGAAATGGGTCATTTAAATGTTACTTATCGTCCAGTTGATGCAACGGAATATAAAGACTTCCATCCAGGACGTAGTGCGGTTGTGTTAGTAAATGATGTAACAGTTGGAGTAGTCGGTCAAGTTCACCCTGCCTTACAACAAGAATTAGATTTAAATGAAACATATGTTTTTGAATTATCATTAGATGCTTTATACGGATTAGAAACATCAAAACCTGGATATGAAATCATCGCTAAACATCCAGGGATGACTCGTGATATTGCCTTAGTGGTAAATCGTGAAGTGTTAGCTGACGACCTAGTTCAAACGATTAAAAAGGCTGCTAATAAATTATTACAAACAGTTGAAGTGTTCGATATTTATGAAGGTAAGGGAGTAGAAGAAGGTAAGAAATCTGTTGCGATTTCACTTTACTACTTAGATCGTGAAAAAACATTAACAGACGAAGATTTACAACCAACACATCAAAAAGTATTAGATGCTTTAACAGCAGAACATGATGCTGTGTTACGCGGATAATTATCAAAACCTAAAAAGGAACAAGTTTCGACTTGTTTCTTTTTATTTTGATGAGAATATTAGTGAAAAGTTTTCAAAAAACAGAAAAGTTGGTTATAATAGAAATAGTAATGACAGATGAGGTGAAAACATGACAAATCAAAATCTAAAACAGCTTAGAGATCGTATAGATGAAATTAATTTACAAATGCTTGAGTTATTAAACGAACGTACTGCTATTGTAGAATTAGTAGGACGCGAAAAAGATAAACAAGGATTAAAAAAATATGATCCCATTCGTGAACATCAAATTTTAGAAAGTTTAAAAGCTAAAAATAATGGACCGATGACGGATGAAATGATGGTTCATATTTTTAAAGAAATCTTTAAGTTGAGTGTGAAGTTACAAGAAGATAATAGTCAAAAAGGATTATTAGTATCTCGAAAAAATAAAGCTCATGATACGGTGATTGATGTTCAAGGTGACTTGGTCGGAGGTGATGTTCAAACTCTGATTTTTGGTCCATGTAGCGTTGAATCAAAAGAACAAATGGAGCTCGTGGCTAAGAATTTAGCAGACAAAGGTTTAAAATACATCCGTGGAGGTGCATTTAAGCCACGTACATCGCCATATGATTTCCAAGGTTTAGGAGTCGAAGGGTTGAAAATTATGTCGGAAACAGCAAAAAAATATGGGTTACGCGTGGTTAGTGAAATCATGGATGCAAAAGATTTAGAAGAAGCTTTACCCTATTTAGATGTGGTTCAAATTGGAGCACGTAATATGCAAAACTTCTCGTTATTAAAGGCAGTTGGGCAAATCGATAAACCTGTGCTATTAAAACGAGGCTTAAGTGCAACGATTGAAGAGTTCATTAATGCTGCTGAATATATTACAATGCATGGAAATCCAAATGTTATGTTATGTGAACGTGGAATTCGTACTTACGAAAAAGCAACTCGTAATACATTAGATATTTCTGCAGTTCCAATTTTAAAACAAGAAACACATTTACCAGTATTTGTTGATATTACTCATTCAACAGGGCGTAAGGATATTTTATTACCGATTGCCAAAGCGGCACTTGCGGTAGGAGCAGATGGAATCATGGCAGAGGTTCATCCGAATCCATGCGTTGCTTTATCGGATGCTGCGCAACAAATGAGTTTGGAAGAATTTGATGATTTTTATAAAAATCTTTCAAAATAGAATATGAAAACCCATTCCTGCCTATAATAGAATAAGTTTTCAAAAAGCAAACGGTTTATTTATGAAAATTTTCATTATATTATTGCGAAATAGTTTTATTTTCGCTAAAATTGTCTATGTATCGAAATATAAAGGGCATGTTAACGCTTGCAAACGAAAAGTGTGTAAGGTAAAATGATAAATAGGTACAGGAAAAATTTACATTTAGGAGTGATGTTATGTCAAAAGTAACGATTTACGATGTGGCACGTGTTGCGGATGTTTCACTAGCAACAGTATCTCGCGTTTTAAATAACCCAGAAAAAGTAAAGCCAAAAACTCGTGAACGTGTTTTAGCTGCAATCAATGAATTAGGATACCGTCCAAATGCGATTGCACGTGGACTTGCAAGTCGTCGTTCAACAAACGTTGGATTAATTGTTCCAACATGTTCTCGTGCATCAGTATCAGAAATGATTGATGGAGTGGCTGATATCGCAGATAAATATCGTTATTCAGTGTTCTTAAATGTAACACATAATGAATTAGATATTGCAGCAAATGTTTGGCAGAACATGATTGCTTCTCAAGTAGACGGTGTTTTAATGATGGCCGATCGTTTAAGTGATGAGGAAATTACACGTTTAGCAAATGATACAGTGCCAACGGTTTTATTATCAGTTAAAGATTTAGATGAGCGTATCCCAGCCGTTTTAATTAATTATGAATTAGCGGCTTATGAAGCAACTAAAAAATTAATTGAGAATGGAAATAAAGATATTGCCTTTATTACGTCAAGTTCATATTATGCAATGAATGATTTAAAAGAACAAGGATATCGTCGTGCCTTAGCTGAAGCGGGACTTGAACCACGTATCTTAGGTTTATACAATAAATTTGAAAACTCATTAGAGTCATTCAAAGAATTCTTTGCCAATAACCAAGCACCTGATGCAGCCTTAGCTGTTCGTGACTCTGTTGCTGTTATGTTTATGAATGCAGCCATTGAACATGGAATTAGTGTGCCAGATGAGTTAGAAATTATCGGATTCCAAAATACAAAATATGCAATTATGTCACGTCCTCAATTAAGTACAATCAATATCCCAACATACGATATTGGGGCAGTTGCGATGCGTTTATTAACGAAGTTAATGAAAGAGGAAGAAGTAACAGAAACACAAATCACGTTACCTCACTCATTTGTATGGCGTAATACAACAAAATAAGGTTGACAATGCTCGACTGCTTTTGTTATAATCCAGTCAAAAGATAAATAATAATGCAATGAAAAGATCACAGTAGAAATCATTGAAATGCAGTATCAGAGACTTAGTGGACGGTGAGAACTAAGGCAATAATGAAATCGAATTACAATCTTGGAGCATGTTCAAATGAACCGGAAACAATCCGTTATCAAATCAAGTGGTTAAATCAAAACCTTTTTGATCTAACAAGTTGGGTGGTACCGCGACTATAATCGTCCCTTCATTCTACAATACGTAGAGTGGAGGGATTTTTAGTTGGACTAGTAATCTTCGATTACTTAGTCCAACTTATCCTGAGTGTTTGGAATATCTTGCGAAGATTAGATATTCCCACGAAGGGCTGTTAGTTGTCCTCAGCTAGTCGCGTTAGCGACTTAGCTGAACTATACACCGCCTCGGGCGTGTGTTATCCGTATATTCTAGGCGAGGTGTAGCTGAGCCCTACTACTAGGAATGAATCATTTTTAGGATAAGAGCTTAGTACAACTTGTCCTGAGGGTTTTCGATCCATTTATTTGATTGCTTGAAGCATTGTAAGGCTGCTGATTAAGTTATATCTTTCAAAATATTGTTGAAGAGGTGAATGAAATGAAAAATGAATTCTTAAAAGACCTACAATGGCGTGGGTTAATTAATGATTGTACGGATTTTGATGCTTTAGATGAGTTAGTTGAGAAAGGGAATATCACGTTATACTGTGGTTTTGACCCAACAGCAGATAGTTTACATATTGGACATTTATTAATGATTTTAATTTTAAAACGATTCCAATTAGCAGGGCATAAACCATTAGCTCTTGTAGGAGGAGCAACAGGATTAATCGGGGATCCATCAGGTCGTTCGGTTGAACGTCCAGATAGTAATTTAGAAACAGTTGAAAAATGGTCTAACAGTATTAAAGGACAATTATCTCAATTCTTAGATTTCAATGAGACTGAAGCAAATGGTGCTGAAATCGTAAATAATTATGATTGGACTTCAAATGTTAATATGCTTGATTTCTTACGTGATGTTGGGAAATACTTTAATGTTAACTATATTTTAGCGAAAGACCTTGTATGTTCACGTTTAGATAAAGGGATGACATTCACTGAATTCTCTTATACGATTTTACAAGGAATGGATTTCAAACATTTATATGAAACCAAAAAATGTGTGTTACAAATTGGTGGATCGGATCAATGGGGGAATATTACCTCTGGACTTGAGTTAATTCGTAAACAATTAGGACATGAAGAAAAAGCAGTTGGATTAACAATGCCATTAGTAACAAAAGCGGATGGAACAAAGTTCGGAAAAACAGCAGGTGGAGCTGTTTGGTTAGATCGTAAGAAAACATCTCCATATGAGTTATACCAATTCTTAATCAACACAGCTGACGAAGATGTTGTCAAATTCTTAAAATACTTCACATTCTTAACAAAAGAAGAAATTGAAGCAGTAGAAGCAGAATTTAAAGAAGCACCACATTTACGTCATGGACAAAAAGTATTAGCACGTGAAGTGGTAACTTTAGTTCATGGTGTTGAAGCTTACGAACAAGCCTTAAAAATTACAGAAGCCTTATTCAGTGGAAACCTTGCAGGATTAACTGCTGAAGAAATCGAAGTTGGATTCAAAGATGTTCCATCAGTTGAATTAGCTGAAGATCTTAACTTAGTGGATGCCTTAGTGTTTGCTAAAGCGGCTAGCTCAAAACGTGAATCACGTGAATTCATCAATAATAATTCAATCTTAATTAACGGAGAAAAAGTTAATAATTTAGAATTTATTGTATCAAAAGAAAATGCAATTGGTGGTAAGTTTACAGTCATCCGCCGTGGTAAGAAGAAATATTTCTTAATTAAACACGTTTAGTCAAAAAAAAGAAATCGTGAGAAAAGTTTAATTTTTTCACGATTTCTTTTTTTATGAATTAACTTACCTTTGATTGTTGAAAGGCTTTAGGAGAAATTCCGCATTGTTTTTTGAAGAGACGACTAAATTGACCCACATCTTGAATTCCAACAAGTAAGGCAACCTCGCCTACTTTATAGTTCATTCGTAAATAGAGCTTGGCGAGATTAATCTTACGAGTATTAATATATTCTTTTGGCGTTTTGTGGACATATTTATTGAAGAGATAATGTAAATTTCGATGGGACATATAAGAAGCATTAGCTAAATCTTGAATGGTAATGGGTTTATTTAAATTACTTTCGATAAACATGAGCAATTGATTAAATTCACTTGGATAGCGATTCGCATCGAGAGGATGGCTATTTTGACTGGAACATAATAAAGATAAACCCTCGAAGGCCATTGTTTTCATCATATTGTAAATGCCATAATTATTTAGCGTATTAGGCCCGATGTGGTTCATTAAAAAATCGATATAAGAAAACATGTGATCACAATGATGAACAACTATTTCATGCTGCTGAGTAAAAGAATGAAGAATTTTTTCTTCAATAGAGGGAAAATGAGTAGGTGAAATAGCATGAATGTAATCAAGGGTAATCACAAAAAAGATTAAATAAAGCTCAGATGAATAAGTTCCATTAATGGAAGCTTTGAGCCTAATCTCATGTTCAATAAGAGGGTTACAGATAAAAATATCGCCTTTATTTAAATTATAAAGTTTGTCACCATGAAGATATTCTCCTGTTCCTTCAATCACAAAACAAAGTTCGTAGTAATCGTGACGGTGTACCTTATTAGTTGGAGAGATCTGATCAAATTTACATAGACTATCTGGTTTAATGGTTATCACAAAGCGACCGAATTTTTCCTGAATTAAAATATCTGATACTAAATTAAAGATATAAAATTTATCAATTCCCATAATAGCTCCTTGCACAATAGGTCAAATTTTTATTCGTTCTGGATTATTTGATATTTACCATAGTTTATTATAATAAGATTATATTCGAGATAGCGCTTAATGAAAAGAGAGAGTGTTAGAGGGATTTATAATATTAAAAAAATGTATCTATCAAAGAGGCTAAGGAGCGAACTGATATGTCAAAAATAAAATTAACGAAAAAATGGGAAGTTTTATTAATTCATCATACACACACTGATATTGGATATACGCAAAGTCAAGAAGTGATTGAGTTTTATCATGTGAACTTTATTAAACAAGTCATTGAGATTTTAGAGGGATTAAGAGTTCAGGGAAAAGAGAAAGATTTTAAATGGGTATGTGAGGCCTTTTGGGGTGTTGAAACTTTTTTAAGAAGAGTTGATGAATCATGGAGAAAGCGTTTTGAAACATGTGTGAAAAATGGTGGAATTGAACTGACGGGAAGCTATTTAAATATGACAGAATTAATTGATGACCAGGTATTAAAGAATCAAATCAAAAAATCTGTTGATTATGGAAAGAGCATTGAAAAAGAGGTTAGATGTGCCATGACAGCCGATATTAACGGTTATTCTTGGGGATTTGTTGATGCACTAGCTGAGAATGGAATTGAAAATTTATTATCCTGTGTTCATACTCATCATGGAATGTATCCTTTATTTAGGAAGTTAATGCCTTTTTATTGGGAGTCCGAAAAGGGGAATAAAGTGTTAGTCTGGAATGGGGAGCATTATCACTTTGGGAATGAGTTTGGGATTGTAAAAACAGCAACAGGATCATATGTTCATAAGGATGAACTTCGAGATTCTTTTACGCAAGATAAATTAAAAGAATATGGGCATAAACGTATGTATCGATACCTTAAATCATTAGAGGATCAAGCTTATGAATATAACTTTGTTCCGATTACCGTTCATGGACTCCCAACGGATAATAGTTCAGCTAATCTTGAGGTATTGGAATTTGTACAGTGGTGGAATGAGAATTTTTCGCATGAAGTTATAATTAAGATGTCGACGCTTGAGGAATTATTTGATCGTGTCAGGGCGAGTGAGGTTGAAATCCAAACATATAGAGGGGATTGGCCAGATTGGTGGGCGTTTGGTGTAGGAAGTACACCAAACGCGGTAAAAGTCTATAAAGAAGCACAACGTTTATTACAAATGACAAAGATGATAGATGAAAATCTGTGTGACAACAAGTTAGTTAATGAATGTGAAGAAATGTTAATGTTGTATGCGGAACATACATGGGGACATTCTGCTTCGATTACAAATCCTTGGAATTCACTGGTTAACCTAATGGATTACAAAAAATCATCGTATGCTGCACGTGCGCATGAATTAGCGATTAGAAATTATTTAAATGTTCTGGAGGCAAGAGGGATGACGAGTTTAAAACCAAATCGAGAGCCAAAGTTTAAAGTGATAAATCCTCATTCGCGAACAGTCACCGAGTGTGTAAAATTATTTTTAGATTACTGGGAAACTTCAAATTTGATTAATGTCGTCGTTGATGATTTAGGAAATGAATATGCCACTCAAATTGAACGTCAGCCAAGAGGAGAGGCAATCCATTTTATTGCCACATTAGAAGCGAATGAAGAACGAACCTTTTGGGTGGAAAGACGAGAGCATCCAGTGCATTATATCAAAATTAAGAATGAATCAGCCTGTGTCCAAGGGTATGATGATATATTTTTATACGAGGATAAAAGAGCTGTTATTAAGTATGATCAGACCTATGAGAATGGGCATGTAAGAATTTCGTGGAACAAACAACATGGAATTATAAGTTGGTATGATAAAGTAAATCAGGTGGAATTGCTAGATCCCTCATCTGAAACAGGTGCATTTATGCCTATTTATGAATGTTCAAAAGCTTACTCTCAAACGACATCGGATCAATATAGCGTGCGTTCAAGACTCGGGCGGAATATGCGTGGAGCAAATCATGAGGTATATTATGTACACATTAAACAGATTACGATCAATGAAATAGGAGAGATTTATGGAAAGATTCAACTGGATTTAGAATTAGAGGGAACAACACTCGCAAAGGTCGAGCTTAAAATTTATCATGATATTTGTAAAGTTGAGGTTCAAGTTATTCTAAACAAGATGAGTGTTTGGGATCCTGAAAGTCTCTACGTTGCGCTACCTTTTGCTTATAATCAGCAAAAAATGGACTTATTTGCAGAGAAAACAGGATGTACTGTTCAATTGAAGAAAGATCAATTATTGGGAACAAATTGTGATTATTACTTGGTTCAAGAAGGGGTTGGATTAAAAAAAGGCAGTTATGGAATGAGCATCGCCATGCCGGACACCCCATTAATTTATACGTCCCCCTTAAGATATGAAAATGCAAAAAAATTATATCATCCTAAGTATACGAAGGCGACTGACTATGAACTTTACTCATGGCCGATGAATAATCTTTGGGAAACAAATTTCAAAGTATCATTAGCTGGATTTATTGAATTGAACTATGCGGTGAGCTGGTCAAATCAGATTGAAAGTAAGCAAGATTTAACAAGAAGAAATCATGAAATGAATATGGGATTCCTCAATTATCGAATCGACTAAAATATATAAGTAGCGTTAAGTTTTTCATAGCGTAAAAATCTTTAACGAATCACCCTAACAGTGGAGGATTTCTCTCTTTGAGAGGTTAGGTTCTCCCTATAAAGGGTCGTCATACCGACTCAAATCCATCTATCGTGAAAGATTCATTAGAAAGAATCCGTTTGATTAAACGGATTTTTTTATGTGATGATTTCGTTTAGTGTCAGAAGAAAAAAATAAATACAGCCACCATTGCCGTTAAGACTAGTATCAATTGAGAAAGAAAAGGACAATAAAAACTTTTTTATCTGTCAGTAGGTTCATAATAAGATAACAAAAAAAGACACCATGAGGTGCCTTTAAAAATTTTATAGTAAAATCCCGATTAAAACAACGGCGATCATAATTTGGGCAATTCCGATTAATAAACAGTAAATCCCGCTTTTGACGCCTGCTTTCATTAAATCTTTGAATTTAACACTCATTCCGATTCCGGCCAATGCAAAGATTTCTAAATAGTTACTAATTTGTTTAAATCCATGTGATATATTTTCATTAATGATTCCAACACTGAATAAGAAACACATGATAAAGAATCCAATGACATACCATGGAATTTTAATTTTTGCTTTTGGTTGTTGATGATGTAATTCTGCTTCATGGTTTTCTTCATCTTTTTTCAGTTTAGCAAATGATAAAATAACAAATACTAAGAAAATAATTCGGACAATTTTAAAGATGGTCGCGTATTGTAACACATCATGGTTAACCATTGAACCACTTCCAACAACTTGGCCAACTGATTGCAAGGTTCCTCCGATTAAAGCTGATGATTTAATGGTTTCATTTCCATAAAGAATAGAGGTTAAAAAGGGTAAAATCATCATTAAGATGGTTCCAGTTAAGTTAACTAATGTAATCGTAATAGATTTATCCACGTCGTTTGCCTTTATAACAGGTGCGGTCGCTCCAATAGCTGAAGATCCGCAGACAGCGTTACCTGCTGCCATTAATAAGCGGAAATCTTCTGAGAATCCAAGTTTTTTTCCAACAAGGATACAAAAAATAATGGTTAAAATCATTTGTAGTACGATGAAACTAACACCTGAAACACCTAATTGTAAAATAACCTTATAGCTTAAAGTTCCGCCTAATAAAACAATAGAGTAAGAAAGTAAGTTAGATTCTGAAAAACGAACCCCTTTATAGAAGCTTTTATGTGTTAAAACTGTATTCCCAAGTAATAGGCCGAGTAAAATCGCAATCGTCGCACCTCCGAGTGCTGGAACAAAGGTTCCAACGTATTTGGAAATTAACCCGATTATAATGCAGACAATAAGACCAGGTAATAGCTCTTTAACGTTTACAAACTTTTGTTGCATAAAGTTTCGAGTTTTCATTTAAAACGCTCCTTCATCTAAGTTCTACGTTATTAGTATATAACAGGTCTTATTATAAGTAAAATTAATTGTTATAATGCTAACAATAAGTAAAAATAATAATAGAGGTGTCAAATATGATTGATGAATTAAGATCATTTATTCAGGTAGTCGAAAATCAGAACTTTACAAAGGCGGCAAAGAAGTTAAACCTATCACAACCGGCAGTTAGTTTGCATATTTTAGGACTTGAAAAACAACTTGATACCAAACTTATTTTGCGATCTAATAAAGAAAAAAACTTTTTATTAACATCAGATGGGGAAATTTTATTTAAACGTGCAAAAGAAATTGTTCATCAGTATGATGATATGATTAATGAAATTAAATCACACGCAATGGAAGTTAAAGGAACCCTAAAAATTGGAGCTAGTTTGACGATTGGAGAGTATCTGCTACCTTCTATTCTTGGAGAGTTATCTAAGTTATATCCTGCCCTCAGTTTTGAAGTTACCATTGAAAATAGTCAGTCTATTTTAAATAAAGTGAATCAATTAGAGCTTGAGATTGGGTTAGTTGAAACTGAGATAGAAAGTGATCAATTGAATCGAGTCCCATTTTATCGGGATGTGCTACAAGTAGCCTACACGAGTAGTTTAGTTCCTCCAAACAATCCAGAACACTATCATCAGTTTTTTAATGAGCAAGTATGGTTATTACGAGAGTCAGGATCAGGGACGAGAGAGAGAACTGATTTCTTTTTAGAGAATTATGGAATTACACCGTATCGTCGAATTATTCTGGGGAGTAACTATATTATTAAAGAAACGCTCAGACAGCAACCCTCAGTTACCTTTACTTCAACGTTAATGAAGAAACAAAAGTTTGAGGGAATTGAGTATTTAGAAGATGAGGGATATCAATTATCACGATTATTTTATTACGTGACAAAAGATGGCGTTGTTTTGAGTAAACGCGTTCAAATTTTTATGGCTTTATTACAGGAATTATATGAGCCAGTAAAATAAAAAAAAGACTTCGGAAAATCCGAAGTCTTTTTTAATGAGCCATTAAAGATTAACGGCTGTAGAACTCTACGATTAAGTTTTCGTGGATGTCAGCGAATACTTCTGAACGTTCTGGTAAACGTACATAAGTTCCTGTCATTGTAGCTTCATCGAAAGTTACGAAGTCTGGACGGTGGATAGTAGCCTCTAAAGACGCTTTAACTACAGCTAAGTTAGCTGATTTTTCACGTAAAGAGATTGTTTGTCCTGGTTTTACTGAGTAAGAAGGAATATCAACGCGTTTTCCATCTACAGTAATGTGTCCGTGGTTTACTAATTGACGAGCTTGACGACGAGTCGCAGCTAATCCTAAACGATAAACTAAGTTATCTAAACGAGATTCTAACATGTATAAGAAGTTCTCACCATGTTTACCTGCTAATTTACCAGCTTTATCGTATGTACGACGGAATTGACGCTCAGTCATTCCATAAGCATGACGTAATTTTTGTTTCTCTTGTAATTGTAATCCGTATTCAGAGATTTTTTTACGAGATTGTCCGTGTTGCCCAGGTGCATAAGGGCGTTTTTGTAATTCTTTTCCGTTTTCTAAGATAGAGTATCCTAAACGACGAGAAATTTTCCAGCTTGGTCCAGTATAACGAGCCATGCTAATACCTCCTTTAATTTGTAAGAAATTTGATTTTGCATATCAAAAAAGGAGAAAATTTATCTTTACCTATAAGATAGATTAAAATCTCATATCCTCGCCTTTGCAGCCAAAAGGTTATACGATATGCCATCAGCCAAGCCAAGCTTTACTGAGGTTTAATCTAAACGTTATAGTCTGATAAACAGCTGCCTTTAATATACGCACTCAAGTATAATATCAACTTTCATTTGTATTGTCAACAAAAAATCCCTATCTCATACATTTACCATTTAATCTCTACAAAAAAAGGTTTAAATAAGTGATTCAACCAAAATTTGAACGAATTTTTCTAAGTAATGTTGATCGGTTTTTGAAAATCGATTCAAAAGCGGACTATCAATATCAAGGACCCCCATTAATTCGTTATCTTTAATAATCGGAACGACAATTTCAGAGTTGGTTGCACTATCACAAGCAATATGGCCAACAAATTCATGAACATTTTGAACTAATGCAGTTTGCTTTGTTGTTGCAACATAACCACAAACTCCCTTATCAAATGGAATACGAATGCAGGCTGGTAGTCCTTGAAAGGGTCCTAGTACGAGTTGGTTGTTTTTTACGAGATAGAATCCGACCCAGTTAATTTCCTCTAAAAATACATTTAGTAAGGCAGATGCATTAGAGAGGTTTGCAATTAAATCCGATTCTCCTGCAATTAAAGCTTTTAATTGTGCTAAAACGAGTTCGTAATTTTCTTCTAAAGTTCCAGTGTAAGCTTCTTTTTGAAACATCTTAAATTCCCCCTGAGATTTAATCTATAAGTTGGAGAAAATTATAACAAAAAATATAAGAAAAACATAGAAAGAATAGGATTTTTTGATTAAATTATGATATTATTGTAAGATAAAAAATAATTATTAATAATCGTGATGGAGGATACTATGGGAGATTTTAAGTTAATACTCTTGATTGTAATGGTCATTGTTCTCGTGACTGTATTATTATATTCAATCATTATTGTCTCAAAGAAGAAACAGTATTATACGAAAATCGATGAGCTTGATTATTTCAAACATGAGATATCTAATAAGACGGTACCGTTTGAGTTAGCAAAGTTACGCAGTACAAAAAAGAGTGAACGCATTGTAAAAATGGTGCAACAATGGGAACAACGTTGGGGGAAATTAGAAGCACAATTTATTACTGTCACGGAACAAATTATTTATGCGGAAGAGTTGGTGTCACAACGTAGCTTTTCCGAGGTTGATGAATTATTAGAGGAGACGCATCAACAATTAGAGGGGCTCAATCAAGAGGTTGAGGGTTTATTAAATGAAATTAAAGAGTTAAAAAAATCAGAAGAACGTAGTCGTTCAAACGTCTTAGGGTTAAAAGAACACTTTGAACAGTTAAAGATTCAATATGAGGGGGAAATTGATCAATTTACTGAATTTAAAGAAGAAATTAAACAGTTATTTAAAGACATTGAAAGTTTATTTTTTAAATTTAATGAATGTATGGAAGATTGTAATTATGATGTAGCAGATGAAACCATTGCGACGATTAAAATAGAGATGGAAAAAGTAACGATTATTTTTGATCGTGTACCGATTTATTTAACGAGTATTAAAACTGAGATTCGACCTTTATTAAAAGATGTTTTAAAAAGCTATGAAAACTTAACACAGTCAGGTGTCTATTTAAAACATTTAGAAATTGAAGAAACAATATCGATTTATAAAGAACAGTTATCACAAATGACGGATTTAATTAAACAGTTTGAATTTGAGCAAATCGAAACACGCTTGATGGAAATGAGTCAAGATGCGAAACAAATGATTACATTCATGAAAAAGGAATTAGAGATTCAAGATTCTTTAACGGCTGGATTAAAAGAAGTTAAAGAGTCCATTTCAAAAATGAATAAACAGGCCGATCATTTAAGTCAACGTTATGATAATATCAAATCAAATTATACATTACCTGAAGAAGATGAAGATAACTTTAATTTCATTTTAAATGAGGTTAAAATTATCACGAATAAATATGAATTTTTAGAAAAAAATGCGCAACAAAAACAAACGGCCAATTCAATTCTTTGTCGTGAGTTAGATGAGATTTTAAATCAAATGGATGAGATTGAACAACAGTTAAACATATTTGAACATGAAATTGAAAACTTATATGCGGGGGAAAAAGAGGCTCGTCAACGTGCGCTTAAGTTATTAAAAGCCTTTAATGATTTAAAAGGATACTATCAACAAGTGAAGTTACCAGTTAAGAATGACGAGATAAAACAAATGATGGGCTCAGCGAATCAAATGATGATGTCATTATTTGAGACGATTGGGCAAATGCCAATTAATATTACGGCGATTGAGGAGCAATTAAAAACCGCTGAGGATATGATTCAAATGCTCAGTTTTAAAGTTGAAAAAGAGGTTCAGCAATTAAAATTAGCAGAGCGTTTAATGGTTTATGGACATCGTTATATTGGCCGTGAAGGCATGTACGTGGTCGATTTAACGATTGCAGAAGATCAATTCAGACAAGGAAATTATGAAACAGTGATTCATAACATGAAAGATTTAATTAAAACATTAGAAGGTTCAGCGTTTGATTTTACATTTGATCAGTTTAAACAAGAATTAGATTGTTATTTATTATAGAAAGTAAATGGGGAGACTATCTATACAAGGAGGATAACTTTGATAGATAGTCTTTTTTATTTGAAACGATTGAAGTAGTGAAATGGAAATAATTCAGTTTAAGTGGGAGATAATAACGATAAAGAGAGATTTTTTCCGTAAGACAACATATGTTAGTAGTGGAGGAAATTAATTTTTTTCTCGCAAAGCTCCTTATTTCCTCATATTTTATAATGTAAACAAATCATAGAATGACCATTTTATTTATCATAGACGTTTACGAAAATCGTCATTTGTGATTCTATCATAAATGTGGTATAATGTCGAAACGTGAAATACACTAATTTATAGTGAGATTAGTAGTAAGAATGGACGTTTAAAATGGGCGTGAGATGTTTATGTCGGAAGGAGAATGACCATGATTTATTTAGATAATAGCGCGACCACTTCAGTTGATCCAGAAGTGTTGACAGCTTTTACAAAAGTTAATCAGAACTTCTGGGGAAACCCAAGCTCACTTCATGCCTTTGGAGCTCGTGCTGAACAACTATTAATTCAAGCAGAAAAACAAACCTTATCTTTATTGAATGCTAAGCAACATAAAGTGATTTTTACATCTGGTGCAACAGAAAGTAATAATTTAGCCATTCGTGGTGTCTGTCATGCCTATAAAAATCGTGGTTGTCATATCATTACAACCCCAGTGGAGCATGCCTCAGTTTATGAAACAGCCGAAGACCTGGAACAAGAAGGTTTTCGCGTAACTTTCATTGATGTAAAAAAATCTAAAACAGAAATTTTAAAACAAATTGAAGAAGCAATTTGTGAAGATACGATTTTAATTTCTTGTATGCATGTTAACAATGAAATGGGAATGATTTTCCCAATTTATGAAATTGGACAATTAATTAAAAAATATCCAAAAATAAAATTTCATGTTGATGCTGTTCAAAGTGTAGGGAAAATTCCTGTTGATATGGATAAAATGAATATTGATTTATTATCATTCTCTGCTCATAAGTTTCATGGCTTAAAAGGGTGTGGAGCTCTCGTAATGAATCAATATTTAAAACTTGTTCCTGAAATTACAGGTGGTCATCAAATGTATGGCCTTCGTTCAGGAACGATTAATGTAGCAGGGGCAGTAGCTTTAGCCAAAGCTTTGCGATTAGCGATTGAACCTTTAAATGCAAATTATAATCATGTTAAATCATTATATGACTATACAGTAAAAGAATTAAAAGCGATGGACGGAGTAACGGTAAATGACTGCTATCCTGAATTAACACCATACATTATTAATTTTGCTGTTGAGAATATTAAAGGGGAAACATTAGTTCATGCTTTAGAGGAACATGATGTTTATATCTCTGCTAAATCAGCTTGTTCGTCAAAGTCTGCTCAAGCATCAAGAATTTTACTAGCACTTGGAGTTAGTGAAGAGGTGGCTTTAGATAGCGTACGATTAAGCTTTGCTAATACGTCAACACTTGAAGAAGCGACACAATTCATAAATGCACTAAAACTTGTCGTTGTACAAATGAGGAAGGAAATGATGAAATGATTTATGACCGTATATTAGTTCGCTATGGTGAATTATCAATTAAAGGAAAGAATCGTAAGTATTTTAAAAATGCCTTACACCGTATTATCCGTCGTAAATGTCGTTCGTTAGAAAACATTACGTATGAAATCACACGTGATCGTTTCTATATTATTTTAAATGGAACGGCGCCAGAATTAGTGACAGAGCAATTAGATAAAGTATTTGGATTACAGTCATATAGCTTATGTGCTCGTTGTGAAAATGATATTGATGCTATGAAAGCATTAGCTTTAGAGATTATTAAAGAAATGCCACAAGTTCCTACAACATTTAAAGTCGAAACAAAGCGCGCTCAAAAACAATTTCCAATGACTTCAGGTGAAATTTCACGTGGAGTGGGAGCTCACTTATTAATTAATACTGAACATTTATCGGTAGATGTTCATCATCCAGATGTGACAGTATTTGTTGAGGTTCGTCGTGAAGGAACATTCATCATGGCAGAACATATTAAAGGATTAGGTGGATTCCCTGTTGGAATTAGTGGGAAAGGTCTTTTAATGATTTCTGGTGGAATTGATAGCCCAGTAGCGGGATATTTAATGCAA
Source organism: Turicibacter sanguinis (assembly GCF_013046825.1). NCBI lineage: Bacteria > Bacillati > Bacillota > Erysipelotrichia > Erysipelotrichales > Turicibacteraceae > Turicibacter > Turicibacter sanguinis. The sequence continues at coordinate 2,017,423 of NZ_CP053187.1, forward strand.
AAACGTGGAGTTGAAATTGAAGCGATTCACTTTGCATCACCACCGTATACATCAGTTCGATCAAAACAAAAAGTATTAGACTTAATGGAGAAAAATGCACATTATGCGCCAGTAGATGAAATTAACGTACACGTTGTTCCGTTTACTGAATTACAAACAGCTATTTATGAAAACATTCCAAATAGCTATACCATGACAGTTATGCGTCGTATGATGTATCGTATTGCTGAAGGAATCGCTAAAAAACGTGAAATTTTAGTTTTAGCAAATGGAGAAAGCTTAGGACAAGTTGCTTCACAAACTTTAGCAAGTATGTATGCCATCAATGCGGTTACGAATATGCCAATTATTCGTCCAGTTGCGACACTTGATAAAAATGAAATTATTGAGATTGCGAAACACATCGATACTTATGATATTTCAATTCGTCCATATGAGGACTGCTGTACGGTCTTTGTTCCGGAACATCCTGCAACAAACCCTTCATTAGAAAAATGTATTGAGTTTGAACAAAACTTTGATTTCGAATCATTAGTGCAAAAATGTATTGATGAAACAGAAATTATCACAGTACGTGCCGGAGAAATGATTGAGTTAGAAGATAATGCCGTTTGTGCATTAAATGATTTATTCTAAAAAAAAAGCTAAAAGAAGAAATTCTTTTAGCTTTTTTTATTTTCAGTTAATAAAGATCAGACTTTAAATGGTTTTTTTAGACTAATTTTTCAATAATATTCCATAAAAACAGTTACAAAAAGCGTTTTTTGAACTAAAAATTACTATTTTGTGAAATAATAAACGCTTTCACTACGTTTTCATTAGACAAATAATTCACAATGTAATATAATTACAACTGTAAGTAAGTGAATGTATTCACAATCTTGAGGAGGAGTCGGAATGACTAATAAAATTACAAATGTAGATGAATTAATGTCAACTCTTGAAACAGTACGCGCAGCACAAAGAGAATTTGCTAAATTTACGCAAGAGCAAGTAGATGAATTATTCTATAAAGCAGCAATGGCAATCAATAATTTACGTATTCCGTTAGCTCAAATGGCAGTTGAAGAAACTGGAATGGGATTAGTTGAAGATAAAGTGATTAAAAACCACTATGCTTCTGAATATATTTACAATAAATATCGTGATGAAAAAACTTGTGGAGTTTTATCTGAAGATTTATCATTCGGTATCCAAAAAGTTGCAGAACCTGTAGGAGTAATTGGGGCGGTTATTCCAACAACAAACCCAACATCAACTGCATGTTTCAAATGTTTAATGGCTATTAAAACTCGTAATGCAATCGTTATCTCTGCGCATCCACGTGCTAAAAACTGTACAAACTATACAGCAAAAGTAATTCGTGAAACAATCGAAGCAGCTGGAGCACCAAAAGGATTAATTGCATGGATTGACGAACCAAGTATCGAGTTAACAAATACAGTTATGAAAGAAGTAGATTTAATTTTAGCAACAGGTGGGCCAGGAATGGTTAAATCAGCTTATTCTTCAGGAACACCAGCAATCGGGGTAGGGGCAGGAAATACACCAGTTATTTTCCACAAAACATGTAATGTTCCAATGGCAGTTAACTCATTATTATTATCAAAAACATTTGATTATGGAGTAATCTGTGCGTCAGAACAATCAATCATCGTTGATGAATCAATTTATGAAAATGTTAAAGCTGAACTTAAAAAACGTGGAGCTTTATTATTAAATAAAAAACAATTAGATGCTGTTCGTGAAACAATCATTGTTAACGGAGCATTAAATGCTAAAATTGTAGGACAACCTGCATGGAAAATCGCTGAATTAGCAGGATTTGAAGTCCCTAAAGATACTAAAGTATTAGTAGGTGAAGTAACGGATACTTCATTAGAAGAGCCATTCGCTCATGAAAAATTATCAGTTGTATTAGCAATGTACAAATCAACTAACCATGAACAGGCAGTTGAAATGGCCTATACATTAGTAGAACACAGTGGATTAGGACATACATCAGCCATTTATGCAGATGAGTTACGTGCAGAAGCTGACATTCAAGCAATGGCATCTCGTATGCGTACAACAACATTCTTAATCAACCAACCAACTGCACACGGAGGAATTGGAGATTTATTCAACTTCGCTTTAGCACCATCATTAACATTAGGTTGCGGGTCTTGGGGAAATAACTCAGTATCAGAAAACGTTGGACCTAAACACTTAATTAATATTAAAACAATTGCTAAAAGGAGAGAGAATATGCTTTGGTTCAAAGTGCCTGCAAAAGTTTACTATAAATTTGGATGCTTACCAATCGCATTAGAAGATTTAAAATTTGATGGTAAAAAACGTGCATTCATCGTAACAGATAAAGTATTATTCGATTTAGGATATACAAAACATGTAACAGATGAATTAGATAAATACGGAATTCAATATACAATTTGTACAGATGTACATCCAGATCCATTATTATCAGATGCTAAAAAAGGTGCTCAAGCCATGGCTGAATTCAAACCTGATACAATCATTGCATTAGGTGGAGGATCTGCAATGGATGCAGCTAAAATCATGTGGGTATTATATGAACACCCAGAAACAAACTTCCAAGACTTAGCAATGCGTTTCATGGACGTTCGTAAACGTATCTTCCGCTTCCCCCAAATGGGTAAAAAAGCTAGCTTAGTATGTATCGCAACTTCAGCTGGTACAGGTTCTGAGGTAACGCCATTCGCTGTTATCACTGATGATGAAACAGGAGTAAAATACCCATTAGCTGACTACGAATTAACACCAACAATGGCGATTGTTGACCCAGTGTTAATGTTATCAATGCCAAAAGGATTATGTGCTGCTTCAGGTATCGACGTTTTAACTCATGCCTTAGAATCATTAGTAGCAACAGTAGCAACTGAATACACAATTCCATTATCATTAGAATCAGCTAAATTAGTATTCGATTACTTACCAGAATCTTACCATGGTGGGGCAGAAGCTAAAGTAGCGAAAGAGAAAATGGCTAATGCATCATGTATGGCAGGTATGGCATTCTCTAATGCAATGTTAGGATTATGTCACTCAATGGCTCATAAATTAGGATCAGCATTCCATATTCCTCATGGTATTGCAAATGCTTTATTAATCAACGAAGTTATTAAATACAATGCAACAGATGCACCATTCAAACAAGGAACATTCCCTCAATACGAAACTCCTCAAGCCATCGAACGTTATGCAAAAGCTGCTGAGTACTGTGGATTAACAGGACGTACAAATGAAGAGAAAATTCAAGCATTATTAAATAAAATCAATGAATTAAAAGCTGAAATCAATATTCCAATGAGTATCTCTGAATGTGGCGTATCAGAAGCTGATTTCTTAGCAGCAGTAGATAAATTAGCAGTAGATGCATTTGATGATCAATGTACAGGGGCTAACCCACGCTACCCATTAATCGAAGATATCAAACAATTATATTTAAATGCTTTCTACGGTGAAGCAAAATAATTAAAGTATTAATAAAAAAACTCCCTCACGCACACGAGGGAGTTTTTTATGATCTTAAAAATAGTCCTTTACTAAAACAGAAATAAGGACTAAATTAAAATTTTAGAATAGAAAAAGTTTTCTTCGCATAAAAAAATCCCTTAAAAGATAAATCAAGGGATTTTTTAAATTTTATTATTGATTCGCAACGACAACTTTACCGTCTTCAATACGATAAATAACATCACTATGCTGCGCGACACGGTCAGAGTGAGTGACAACAATGATACATTTATTAAATTGATGAGCTAAAACACGGAATAAGTCACAGATTTCTGCTTCTGTTTGAGAATCTAAGTTTCCAGTCGGTTCATCGGCAAAAATCAGATCAGCTCCGGTAACAAGCGCACGAGCAATTGCGACACGTTGTTGTTCTCCCCCAGAAAGTTGTTTAATAAATTTATGAGCTTTGATTTTTGAAATACCAAGTTTCTCTAAAAATCCTAAGGCTATTTCACGTTTATTTTTAGGCATTTCATTATCTGTAATTTTCATCGCCATTTCAACATTTTCAACAGCTGTTAAATAAGGAATCAAGTTGAAAGACTGGAATACGATTGCCATATGATTACGACGATATTTCACAAAACCAATTTCTTGAATCGGTTTTCCGTCTACAATCACTTGGCCTTGTTGGATATCGTCAAGTCCCGCTGCAATTGAGAGTAACGTTGATTTTCCAGATCCAGATGGACCTAAAATAGAATAAAACTGTCCACGTTCAAACGTACAATTGACATCTTCAAGGACAATACGGCGAATATCACCGTCAACATAAGCATGAGAAAGATTTCTTAACTCTAAGATAGACATTATAAGGCACCTCGCTTTATCGAATGGTTAAAATAGTTTTTGGATTATATCGCATGATGAAGATAATCGGAATAAAGGTACTAACAGCAACAACTAGAAGTCCATAGGCCATTAATTCAAGATAAACAATTGGATCGAGTTCAATATTAAAGCTTGTGACGAAGTCAGTATATTGTAATGTTGAGCTTTCGTTACTATACATTTGCTCAGGAACATAAATATTAAAATTATTTGATTGCGTCATCGCGCTTTCCATTTGGGTTTGTAATAGTTGTTGTCCGTAGTATTTAGCGATAAAATTACCAGAAACAATTGATAAGCTAAAGGCTACTAAGGCAATAATTAATAACTCGCTCATTAATTGACCAATGACTTTAAGTTTACTTTCACCAAGAGATAATAGAACCCCAATTTCATATTCACGGCTTTTTAACGTTAATGAAGTAATTAAACTTAAGATTAAAATTCCAGCTCCAAACACAATGTAAATAATTAAATTTGACGTTTGAGTCATGCTATCAATTGATTTAGCAATTGAATCATACGTTGAATTCCCAACTTTTAAAACATGATATTCAGAAGGTAATAAGCGTGTATTATCTTCGATAAAATCACGCACTTTTAGAGGATCTTTTAATAAATAACCGATGGTATTCGGTTGAACTTCACTATATTGCTCTAAATATTCGTCTGCTTCTTCTTGTGTCCAATACCCCTGGGCAATACTTTCTTGAATTGATTCCTTTTGTACTTCAAAACTTAACTCATAAGCGACATTATAAGGCACATAAATTTGAGTCGCCACACGTTCTGTCATCCATGTGTCATTTTGGTCGGCTGCACTTAAATTTCGATAAATTCCAACAATTTCAAAATCATTTTCAGTTGTACTTGGAAGTGCTGCTTCTTCAGCATCCCAAACCATTTTGAAATCGACAGGGAGCGTATCTCCAACAGATAAATTATTTGCTTTAGCAAGGTTTTCTTCAATAACTAGCACATAATTGCTATTAGCGACATCATCTTCATTAATTCCACGTCCATCTACAATTTCAATCGTTCCACTGGCTACTTTAAATTCACTAGAACTTGATCCTAACATTTCATAGTAATCTGGTTCTTGGAACGTTTCAGTATTTCCTTCTGAATCAGTACTTGTAATCCAATTTCCCCCGCCTTGGCTATTAGGATCTTTGTATGCCTTAATTGAACGAATTAAAGCAGTTGATTGTGTACTTAAATCAAAAGCTTCCACATCGTTTGAACGACCAATTTCAAGGGCAGTCTCGAGCGAAATGTTTGGCATGGGATCTGTTTCCGAGTCAACAAATCCAAGCTCTTGAGCACGCCAATATCTATCATAATCTTGAGTGTAATAAATGATAGGAGTCATTTGACTAAGTGTTGCATTGGTTGCCTTCTCAGTCCCTTTAAGAATAAAAATTCCTGTTACGATGAGATTGGAAATGACAAACATAACTAAAAAAATCATTAATGATTTCATCGGCTTACGAATATTTTGTTTCCAAGCACGAAATAAAAAATCCATGTATAGTTCTCCCCTTTATAATAAAAATAATGGATAAAATAATAAAACTTACCATTTCATCTGTTTTATATTTTATCATAAAGAGTAGCTAGAAACGTGTCTGAGTCATTAAATTAAGAAATTCTTAAGAATTAAAAAAGTAGCACCGAAGTGCTACTTTATCACTTATTTAATTGTAACAAATCGATTCAATGGAAACACCTCATTTAACATATCACTTAGTGTTTGAACAAAAGTTAACTGATACACGAGATTTATAACAAACTAGTGCTAAACCAGTACAACGGAAACACCTCATTTACGTTATAGTGTTAAATCATACACAACCACATCATTTATAATAAATCAGTGAATAAACGGTACAATGGAAACACCTCAATTACGCTCATTTAGCGTTTTATAGTACAGAAGCAAACACCACATTTATAACAAATTAGTGCTTAATCAGTACAACGGAAACACCTCATTTATGATGATTTAGTGTCTATTAGAATCAATTGTTAAAGTTGGCGGATTGGATTTCATGTTTTATCCCTCGCATTTTTGATAATAAAATCGTGATAACAACTTAAAACTTTGGCGGATTAGCTAACATAACATCATCCTCACATTCTACAAAAACTGCAAAACATTGAGTAACAGTAAGTGCATAATCAAGAATTTCTAATTAAAGAAAATTCAACTCCAAAAACGTTGGTGGATTAGATTCCATCCTTGATCCCTCACATTTCTTTAAGAGTTTGTGACACTGGATCTTTCGTGTTTTTCACGGTAATAATTTTATCAAAACTTTGGCGGATTTGCATTCATCTTGATCCCTCACGTTTAATTAGAATTTGACGTGATATTTAAATAAGTTGGCGGAATATCGTTCATGTTATGACCTCACAGTCTTGTTTGATAAAACGGACCTTGACGCTTTGACATGAAACAGTATACCTAGTTTAATTATTGTTGGTTTTGAGAAGCACCTAATTGTGATTGAGCTTGTTTCACTAAACGTTTAGTGATTTCACCACCAACAGATCCGTTTTGACGAGCTGTAGCATCAGCTCCTAAAGTAACACCTTGTTCACTAGCAATCTCATATTTCATTTGATCGATAGCAGCTTGTGCTGATGGGACAACTAATTTGTTTGATGAGTTGTTTGAATTGTTTGTCATGTTGTTCACCTCCTGACAATAAATATAATATCCATCCATCGACAAATTCATACGAATCTATCGATGGAAATTTATTCATATTTTTTAGAAGCTTAGTAGTAAAGAAAATAACGTTGGCCCAATCGTTATTTTTGTGAAGTTCCACTCATTTGTTGCTGTGCCATTGCAACTAAACGTTTCGTAATTTCACCACCGACTGAACCGTTAAGACGTGAAGATGTATCAGCACCTAATTCGACACCAAATTCGCGAGCAATCTCATATTTCATTTGATCAAGAGCAGCTTGAGCACCAGGAACCACTAATTTATTACGACTTGACATATTAATAACCTCCTGTAATGGTAATCTTGAATGATACTTCTGTTTCTTTTTCTTTAAAACTAAATTTAAATCCGGTTATTTTAAGTTTTGTTTAGCTTGGGCAATTAAACGTTTTGTAATCTCACCGCCAACAGCTCCATTTTCTTGAGCTGTTGCAGTACGTCCAAAGTTAACACCAAGTTCTTTAGCAATTTCGTATTTCATTTGATCCACGGCTTCTTGAGCACCAGGAACGATTAATTTATTACGAGTAGCCATAGGGGGCACCTCCCGATAGATATCAATTGTAACTTTAATGACAATTGAAGTTGAATAACAAAACCTTTAAATTAAATTCATAACTATTTTTGGTTAGTATAGCTTGATCCAAGTTGTGATTGAGCTTGTTTCACTAAACGTTTAGTGATTTCACCACCAACTGAACCGTTTTGACGAGCTGTAGCATCAGCCCCTAAAGTCACACCTAATTCACTAGCAATCTCAGCTTTCATGTTATCAATTGCAGCTTGAGCACCAGGAACCACTAATTTATTACGGTTTGCCATGATTGTCACCTCCTGACAATCATAATTTGTGCAGATTCGACAAAATAATACACTTAAATAAATATTTTTTTAAAAAAATCAGTTGTAAGATTCAAAAATAGTGTATAGTAAAGAAGACGAATTAAATAAACAATCAATATAATAGGTGATGAGATGTTAATTGAATCAAATAATAACCCTAAATTTAAAAAATGGGCGAAACTACAACAAAAAAAATATCGATACCAATCTCTTGAGTACATTGTCGAAGGGGAACACTTAGTTTTAGAAGCTATTAAAATGAATGTCGTGAAAGAAGTCTTAGTTAAAGAAGGAACAACTCTTCATTTAAACGAAGATTATCATGCCGTTTCAAATATTTATCTTTTAAAAGAAAATTTATTCGACCAAATTGCTTCAACCGAAACACCCCAACCGATCATGGCTGTCTGTGAAATGAAAACAATGAACATTAAAAACCAACATCGTTTGCTATTACTTGATCGAGTGCAAGATCCAGGCAACTTAGGAACATTACTAAGAAGTGCGGTCGCATTTGGATTTGATGGAGTCATTCTTGGAGATGGATGCGTTGATTTATATAATGAGAAAGTGATTCGTTCAACGCAAGGTGCCATTTTTAAATTACCTATTTTGAATCAAAACTTAGAAGAAGCTGTGACATCATTAAAAGAACAAGGGGTTCGAATTTATGGAACGAGTCTTCAAAATGGTCGTCCTTTAAATGAAATAGAAGAAACGATGAAAATGGCTTTCATTCTTGGAAATGAAGGAAGTGGCGTTTCAAAAGAGTTATTAAGTTTGACAGATGGAAATATTTTTATTGAAATGAGTGAAAATATTGAATCTTTGAATGTTTCGATTGCTGGAAGTATTATAATGTATCGTTTTCGTCAATAATAAGGGTGAATGTTTCCCATACTAAATAGTGAACAACACAATTATTCATCATATACTTTACTCTCGATATAAATTGTGTTACAATATTTTCACATAGTATTGCGTGTAAGAGTGGGGCTTCCCACTCTTTTGTATTATGGTCAAAATGTTTGAAAGCGGTGAAATTCTAATGTCAAATATCGTTGCAAAAACAGAAGAATTAGTTAAACCAATTTGTGAAGCTAATAATGTTGAATTAGTTGATGTTGAGTATGTAAAAGAAGGTCAAAACTTCTTTTTGCGCGTGTATGTTGATACACCAGAAGGAATCGACATCGATCAATGTGCTGATGTAGCAGAAGCACTAAGCGAGAAACTAGATCAACATGATTATATTGAAGATGAGTACATGTTAGAGGTTTCATCACCAGGCGCTGAACGTCCTTTAAAAACAAAAGAAGCCGTTGCTGAATCAATTGGTGCGTATATTAATGTAAAGACGTATAAAGCAATTGATGGACAAAAAGAGTTTGAAGGACATCTAATAAAATTTGAAGAGGATATTTTAACTCTTGAAGTTTTAGTGAAAACACGTAAAAAGGTAGTTGAAATACCTTATGATAAAGCTGCGAAGGTTCGTCTTGCGATTAAATTTTAAGGAGGATAAAAAAGGATGAATACGAAAGAGTTTTTTGCTGCTCTAGAATTACTTGAAAAAGAAAAAGGTATTTCTAAGGATATTATTATTGAGGCATTTGAGCATGCATTAATCAGTGCTTATAAAAAGAATTTTAATCAAGCGACAAATGTTAAAGTTGAGATTAACGAAGTCACTGGAACAGTGAAATTATATCAACAAAAAACAGTGGTTGAAGAAGTGACAAGACCACAAGAACAAATTAGCTTAGATGAAGCAATGCGATTAAATCCACACTATCAAGAAGGGGATATCATCAACTTCGAAGTAACTCCTAAAGATTTTGGACGTATCGCGACTCAAACAGCTAAACAAGTCGTGAAACAACGTATTCGTCAAGCAGAACGTGATAACTTATTCCAAGAGTTCAAAGATCGTGAAGGTGAAATTGTAACTGGAATTGTTGTAAAAGATGATGGGAAACATGTTTTTGTAGACTTAGGAAAAATTGAGGCATTACTTCCAATACGTGAAATTATGAATCCAGATGAAATCAAACCAAATTCTCGTATTAAAGTGTACATTAGTAAAATTGAGTCAAAAAATAAAGGACCTGTGGTATATGTATCACGTAAAGATCCAAACTTAATTAAACGCTTATTTGAATTAGAAGTCCCAGAAATCTATGATGGAACAGTTGAAATTATGTCTGTTGCACGTGATGCTGGAGATCGTACAAAAATCTGTGTGGCTTCAGAAGATGAAAATGTCGATCCAGTAGGAGCATGTGTAGGTCCATCAGGACAACGTGTTCAAAACATTGTAGACGAGTTAAACGGTGAGAAAATTGATATCATTCAATTCTCTAAAGATCCAGCTGTATTAGTGGCAAATGCTTTAAGTCCAGCTCAAGTGTCAAAAGTTGTCGTGGATGAAGCAAAAAAAGCAACAGTTGTCCTTGTTCCAGATAACCAATTATCATTAGCAATTGGTAAGCGTGGACAAAATGCTCGTTTAGCTGCTCAATTAACAGGATGGAAAATTGATATCAAACCTGAATCAGAAGCAGATAATTTAGGTATTGAATTATAATTCTAAATCGCGCAAGGAGGTCGCTCAATGAAACAAAAGAAAATCCCTATGCGTAAGTGTGTCATTACAGGTGAACAACAACCGAAAAAAGATTTAATTCGTGTGGTTCGTGGAACCGATGGCGAAGTGTCAGTTGATCCAACTGGAAAGAAAAATGGACGTGGTGTTTATCTTCATTTAACACCTGAAGTTGTCGCTTTAGCTAAAAAGAAAAATGTTTTAAGTCGTCATTTAGAAGTTGAAGTCCCAGAGACTATCTATGAAGAATTAGAGCAATTAGCAGGGAAGCAAATGAAATAGGTGATGTGAATGAATCAACAGTGGTTAAGTTTTCTTGGCTTAGCATTAAGTGCAGGAGCGGTTATCACAGGTGAACAAATGGTAGTGCAGGCAATTCAAGCTAAAAAAGTGCATTTAGTTATCTTAGCTGAAGATACGTCAGCTAATACGTTTAAAAAAGTAACGGATAAATGTCGCTTTTATAATGTTGAATGTGTGCAAAAAGCCGACAGCTTAGAATTAGGTCATGCCTTAGGAAAGGAATTCCGAAAAGTTGTCGGAATTACCAATCCCAACTTTGCAAAAGCATTAAGTAAGAAAATGAATGCATAAGAGAGAGGTGACATAATGAGGGTTCACGAATATGCAAAACAATTTAATGTTTCAAGTAAAGAGGTGTTGCAAGTTTTAGAAGAAAACAACATCTCAGTAAAAAGTCATATGTCAGTGTTAGGAGACGATGTTATATTGATGCTAGATAAAAATTTTAAAAACGAACAAGGTTCAAAAATCGAAGATGTAAACAACACAGAAAAAGAAACAACAAATGAGACAGACGATTTATTTAAATACGATGATTATTTAGAAGTTAACCGTCCAAAAATCACTAAAAAGAAAAAAGGTTCAAATCAAAAGAAAATTAAAAATGAAAAAAGCGATCGTATCGCAAACGTTCCAGTTAAAGAAGATGCTGAAGCAAACATTGTTTACTATAGTGAAGATTTAACAGTAGGTGAATTAGCAGAACGTCTTGGAAAATCAACTGGAGAAATCGTAAAACAATTATTAATGCTTGGAATGATGGCAACAGTTAACCAAACATTAGATCGTGAAACAGTTGAATTAGTAGCTGAAGAAGCTGGATTCGAAGTTAAAGATAAAATCTTTACAGATGTGATTGAATTTGAAAAAATCGTTTTAGAAGATTCAGAAGAAGATTTAGAAAAACGTCCACCAGTTGTGACAATCATGGGACACGTTGACCACGGTAAAACAACTTTATTAGATGCGATTCGTAACTCGCGTGTTGTAACTGGAGAAGCTGGAGGAATCACACAACATATCGGTGCATACCAAGTAAATCATAATGGAAATGTGATTACATTCTTAGATACACCAGGACATGCTGCCTTCACTTCAATGCGTGCTCGTGGAGCACAAGTTACAGATATCTGTGTTCTTGTTGTCGCAGCAGATGATGGGGTGATGCCTCAAACAAAAGAAGCAATCGATCATGCAAAAGCAGCTGGAGTTCCAATTATCGTTGCGGTTAATAAAATGGATAAACCAACAGCGAACCCAGATCGCGTAATGCAAGAATTAACAAACTTCAACTTACTTGCTGAGGAGTGGGGAGGAGATACCATCTTCGTTCGTCTTTCAGCATTACAAGGTGAAGGAATTGATGAATTACTTGAAATGATTAACTTAGTATCTGAAATGGCTGAGTTAAAAGCGAATCCAAAACGTTTAGCGACAGGTACTGTAATCGAAGCGAAACTTGATAAAGGTCGTGGACCAGTTGCAACATTATTAGTTGAAAATGGAACATTACGTATTGGAGATTCAATCGTTGTAGGTAACACTCATGGACGTGTTCGTGCGATGGTAGATGATTTAAATAAACGTATTGAAGCAGCGGGACCATCAACTCCAGTTGAAATTACCGGATTAAATGATGTGCCACAAGCTGGAGATCGCTTCATGGTATTCCCAAGTGAAAAAGAAGCCCGCCAAATTGCAGAACAACGTACAGCTAATGCTCGTGAACTTGGAAACAAAGCTGGTAAGGCTGTTTCATTAGATGATTTATTCTCTCAAATTCAAGAGGGTGAGTTAAAAGAATTAAACTTAATCATCAAAGGTGACGTTCAAGGTTCAGTTGAAGCATTAAGCGGTTCATTACAAAAAATTGATGTAGAAGGTGCAAAAATTAACATTATTCGTGCATCAGTTGGAACAATTACTGAAACAGATGTAACATTAGCATCAGCTTCAGGAGCAATCATTATTGGATTTAACGTTCGTCCATCAGCAGCAACTCGCCAACAAGCGGCAGCTGAAGGAGTAGATATTCGCTTACATTCAATTATTTATAAAGTAATTGATGAAATCGAAGCAGCAATGAAAGGTCTTTTAGATCCAGTATTCGAAGAAAAAGTAACAGGACAGTTAGAAGTTCGTCAAACATTCAAAGTTTCAAAAGTTGGAACAATTGCAGGATGTTATGTAACGGATGGATCGGTATCTCGTAACGCAAGCGTACGTGTTATCCGTGATGGAATTGTTGTTTTTGAAGGTGAATTAGGATCATTAAAACGTTTCAAAGATGAAGTTAAAGAAGTTAACTACGGTTACGAGTGTGGAATTACAATCGACCGTTTCAATGATATCAAAGAAGGAGATATCATCGAAGCTTACGTTATGGAAGAAGTAAAACGCGCTTAGTCATTGTATTTTAGATAAAAAGGGTGATTTGGATGTCACGCATTAGAGTGCAGAAAATTTCAAAACAAATCGAACGTGATGTAACTGATATCATCATGAACGAGATTAAAGATACAAAAATAGGATTTGTAACAGTTACAGGAGCAGAAGTGACTAATGACTTATCATTCTGTAAAATTTACTATTCAGTCCTTGGTGGAGAAAATCGTCGTGAAGCTGCGACTAAAGCATTAATTCGCTCAAAAGGATTTATCCGCTCAGAATTAAGTAAACGATTATCAATCCGTAAAGTGCCTGAATTGATTTTTGAAATTGATGAATCAATTGAATATGGTAATAAAATTGACACGATGTTAAATGAGTTACGTCGTCAAGGTAAAATGTAGTCATGAAAAGGTGCCTTCTTTTAGAAGGCACCTTTTTTATAGTTTAAAACTTAAGATTCCCTTGTTTTCGACATCGAAAAAATGATAAAATAACATGATAACTGACAAAATAGGTGAGAAAAAATGGCGAAAAAAATAATTATGGGGATTTGTATTAGTATCATTTTAGCAGGATTTAGTTGGTTCTTTATAAATGGAGAATTTGATTCATCTGCTATCACGGTATCATCATATGATATAGTAGTCGGAACAGAAGCTGGAGATGTCATTCAGCAAGGTGATACCATTATTAACTTAGCAAGACTAGAAGAATTTTATAAAAATATACGACGAGAAATCGATGATGAAATGACGATTGCGATTGTCCATTCTCAACATAACATTGATTTATACGAATTAATCTTTGAGAACAATCAATTGAAGCTTTATTATGATATTGCTCAAGATGAACAAGGACGAAAGGAATATAAAATTAAAATCTATCAATCCATTAAAAAGATTTTAAAAGGAAATCAAGTGATTTATAAATTAGTAAATGAAAATGAAGAACGTCCGTTTTTAGCTTATAATTTGAAATAATCATTAACATATTCGGAGATATAAGTCCAACTAAGTTTTTCAAACTTAGACAATGTTTAGTTTATGCCCCTATTGGTTGAGGATAGCACTTCGTAGGCAGGTATCCCCTATACAATGTCACCCCACCAAAGATGGAAATAAATCGTGTGGTGGGACCCTATTACCAAAAAGATTTAGCAACTAAGACTCTTAATTTATTTATGAATTATATCTCTATTTCAAGATAGACTAATCCTAGAATCTTTGTTAGTATAAAAACTATCGAAATCCTAGGATTTTTTAGTAGAATTAAAAGGTGGGACCTGAATGAATCAATTAATTAAAGATAAGTTAGCCATCCTTCCGATGAATCCTGGTTGTTATTTGATGAAAGACGCCAAAGGACAAGTCATCTATGTTGGAAAAGCGAAACGTTTAAAAAATCGCGTTAAATCTTATTTTATTGGAACTCATAATGGGAAGACAGCACGATTAGTTCGTGAAATTGTCGATTTTGAATACATTATTACCTCTAGTGAACTCGAAGCCCTAGTTCTTGAAATCAATCTGATTAAAAAATATGATCCAAAGTACAATATCATGTTGACGGACGATAAACATTATCCGTATATTAAAATTACAAACGAGGTCCATCCTCGCCTAGTGACAACCCGTAAAATTAAAAAAGATGGAGGTAAATACTTTGGTCCATATCCCAATGCTCGTGCCGCGAATGAAACCATTCGGTTATTAAATAAATTATATCCGTTACGAAAATGCCATACGATTCCTCAAAAGGTTTGTTTATATTATCATATTCATCAATGTTTAGCACCTTGTGAATTTAAGATAACACCAGAAGACTACAAACCGTATATTGAACAAATTACACGTTTTTTAAAAGGTGATTATTCCGATGTTAAAAAAGATTTAGTGAGTCGAATGGAAGAAGCAGCTGAAAAGTTAGAATTTGAGCGAGCGAAAGAATACCGAGATTTAATCGCGAACATTGAAGCGACCGTTGAGAAACAAAAAATGACGATGAATGATTTTATTGATCGAGATGTGTTTGGATATTATACGATGAATGGATTAATTTGTGTCCAAGTTTTCTTCATTCGTCAAGGAAAGGTCATTGAACGTGAAGTGTCTATTTTTGATGGCATTGAAGATACAGAGGAAGCTGTTTTAACGTTTATCGGTCGCTTTTATCAAGGCAATAATTTAAAACCGAAAGAAATTTTTATTCCAGCAACACTCAATCAAGAGTTATTAAGTCAATTATTAGATATCAAAGTCATTGTTCCAAAAATTGGTGATAAAAAAGAATTAGTTGAACTAGCCATGAAAAATGCTGAAATGGCATTAAGTGAAAAACTCCAATTAATTGAAAAACAAGAAGAGAGAACCTTAAAAGCAGTTGAACGGTTAGGAGAAGTGTTAAATATTCCAACACCACATCGAATTGAAGCATTCGATAACTCCCATCATCAGGGGATGGATGCCGTCTCAGCGATGGTTGTGTTTACAGATGGACGCCCGGATAAAAAACAATACCGAAAATATAAAATTCAAACAACATCGGATGGAGATGACTATCAAGCAATGCGAGAAGTCATTTATCGCCGTTATTTTAAAGTATTAAATGAAGATTTGCCAGCCCCAGATTTAATTGTTATTGATGGTGGAAAGGGACAAGTGGCTATTGCACAAGAGGTTCTCTCTTCCTTAAATATGACCATCCCCGTCGTTGGACTGGTTAAAGATGAGAAACATAGAACATCATTCTTACTAGATGGGCGTGATATGGAAGAAATAAAACTTCCGACACGTTCAAATGTCTTCCAACTTTTAACGCGTATTCAAGATGAAGTCCATCGCTTTGTCATTGGATTTCATCATCAGTCGGCTCAAAAGCGAACGCTAACGTCTATTTTAGATGAAATTCCAGGTGTTGGGCCGAAACGTAAACGATTATTAATTCAAAATTTTGGAACACTTGAACGAATGGTCGAAGCAGATGAACAAGAGTATTTAAAACTTGGCTTTCCTGCTGAAGTCATCCGTAGAATTAAGACGTTTATCGCCGAAGAAATACAGAAAAAATAGTCACTTGGACCACTCAATTTATATCACTATTCCCCTACAAAAACATAAGATATACTAGATACAGGCTCACTTAAGAGCCGTATCGCTCGAGGATAATGACTACCTCAAAAGAATGGGGGTAGAAAGGTTGAACAAAGGTCAGTCAATTTTAACTAAACGTGAACAAGAAATTTTCAATTTACTTGTTAGAAATATGACAACAAGTGAAATTGCTGAAGAATTGAAAATCAGTGAAAAAACAGTTAGAAATCATATCTCAAATGTTATTCTAAAATTAAATGTCAAAGGACGCTCACAGGCCATTATTGAGCTTTTGAAATTGGGTGTCATTGAGTTATAAAAAATCACCACCAGCTACTGGTGGTGATTTTCATTACCACTAAAATAGATGGATTATCATTCACTTCCTTTAAAAAGGTTTGAACGCGAGTAGATTAAAGCCAAAAAGTGTATTATAATAAAAGGGAATAGAGAAATCACGCTAAGTGATAACAATATCATATTTTTCTAAGATGATGAATTTGTTTGATGGAAGTGGTAATCATGCTCGGACATACCGGAGTTATTTTAAAAATAAATATGAATGACTATAAAATATGGATTAATGAAACGTGTTTTTCTTATGAAAATAAATTACATGTGACCAACTCAATGATTGGACAAACCGTTCAGTATAGCTTAAACCAAACGGGAATGATTAATCATCTTGAATTAGTCGTTCAAAAAACCAAAGAGTTAAAAGGAAAAATTCAGTCGATGAATTTATCAATTCCTCGAATTTCTTTGCACACCGATGGACAACTTTTACATTTTTACGTGCCACATCGATACTTAGAACTGGTGAAACGTCACTTTAAACCAGGGGATTTTATGCATTTTTCTTATAATCCAACCGAATTTAAACTGGGAAAAGCATCTTATTTTGTGATTACAGGAATCAAAAGTGATCCACGTAAAAAGATGGCGAATCCTCAACAAGTCAAAAATGAATTGAGACAGACCATTAATTTATTAATGGACTCCCCTTTTTATGCCTTTTTAGATTTAGAATTTTCAATGAGTGGACCTGAATATCGTGGAACTAAATTCATACCGGAAATTATTCAATTTGGATTAATCATAGCCGATGCCGAGGGAAATCTCGTGGAAAAATTCTCAGCGTATGTAAAACCAACAATCTTCCCACAAATTTCAGGTAAAACACAAGAATTTTTAAAAATTACAGATGCATCTGTCGCATATGGCATTACTTATTTAGAGTTTTATGGTTACATTAAAGAAGTCATTGCACGATATAACCCATTATTTATTGTATGGGGTGTTTCTGATGGATTTATTTTGGAAAACTCATATGTGATTAATGGAGTAAAACCTTTATTTGAGACCAATCAATTAATCGACCTACAACGCATTCATCGACAATATTACCAAATCGGGCAAGATATTGGGCTATATAATGCCATTCGAAGTTATGAAATTTTAACTGGGACGCAAATTCATGATGCGATTGTCGATGCTTTAGTTTTACATAATATTTTTTATAAGTTTAAATCGATTATTTTGGCGAATGAGCAGTATCCATTTAAGGAAAACTATCAAAATATCATGAATAATCGCTTAGGTTAGTTCAAAAAAGATAACTTTTTATCAAAACAAATGAGGAAATGACAAGTATTCACGACTCATTGGTTTGATGGATAGAATGGTTATCTTTTTTTTTATACCCTCATATAGTTAGATATAAATTCAAGCGAGGTGAAAGCAATGAAAACGAATTGGTTGAAAAAATTGACACTACCAGTCTTAGCCATGGCATTCGTCTATTACTTAACAAAAAGTGGAGAAGACCCAGCGACCAAAAACTTAGTTCAAAACATTACGAATCAACAAAGTACATTACAAACAAGTGAAATCAGTGAAGACTGTTACGAAGTTTACGCTCTTCATGATTCAGGGTACATGGTTAAAACATATGTTGAAAAAGGGGAAGAAACAGATCAAGTTCAAGCGGTATTCGATTTATTAACCATTAAATCAAATCAATTACCACTTAAAACGACATCTTTGATTTCACCGATGACTGTGCTAAATGACTATACCCTAAACGATGGAACCTTAACGTTAGATTTATCAAAAGAATTCCTTAACTATGATGCTAGTCAAGAGCAACAAGTTGTTGAATCTTTAGTCTGGAGCTTTACTAGCCTTGAAGGTGTAGATCGTGTTAAATTTGAAATTGATGGACAACCCGTTTCCAATCTAAATGGAACCCTAGCTGTTGAACGTGGTCTGACTCGCCAAATGGGAATAAACCTAGAAATGGATACGAATAATTTAGATAACACACAACTAGTGACGCTATATTTCATGACAGACGACACTCAAAACGGATTACTTGTTCCAGTCACACGATTAATCCCTAGTAGCGTAGATCCAGTGAATTATGCCATCGACTCATTAATCCAAGGATCAGTGGGGGGTGAGTATATCAGCGTCTTTGATAACCAAACGACATTAATGACAGAACCAGTGATTGAAAATGGAGTCATTACGCTTAACTTTAGTTCAGATTTATACTATGACAATAACCAAACCGTTGTTTCTTCTTTAATGCATGAACAGTTAGTCATGACCTTAACAGAATTCGATGGAATTGAAGCTGTCTCAGTTTTAATCGATGGAAACTCAAAAATTGTTGATGATACTTTACGTTCAGTTGCTATTCCAACAAGTCGTAATATTTTTGAACCTGTAAATGACGCCATATCAAAATAGAATATGTTATAATGAATAAGACAGTTTCAAAACAACAAGCAGGTGATAAAACATGAGAACTAATGAACGTAAAAATAATGAACTAAGACCCGTCGAATTCATTCCAAATTATATTATGCATCCAGAAGGAGCTGTTTTAATTTCAGTTGGAAACACAAAAGTGATTTGCACTGCAACGATTGAAAATAAATTACCCCCTTTTATGCGAGGACAGGGAAAAGGTTGGATTACAGCTGAGTACTCTATGTTACCACGCGCGACGAATACACGTAATGTTCGAGAATCAGCTCGTGGAAAATTATCAGGTCGTACGATGGAAATTCAACGTTTAATCGGTCGTTCTTTACGTGCCGCTGTTGATTTAGAAAAACTAGGTGAACGTACGATTTGGATTGACTGTGATGTGATTCAAGCAGATGGTGGAACACGTACAGCGTCTATTACAGGATCAGTTGTGGCAATGAAATTAGCTTTCGATAAATTAGTAGCAGAAGGTGTTTTAAAAGAATCTCCTCTTAAAGAACATTTAGCGGCAATCTCAGTTGGAATCAAAGATGGTGAAGTCATTTTAGACTTAGACTACGAAGAAGATTCAAGTGCAGAAGTCGATATGAATGTGATCATGACTGAGAGCGGACAATTTGTTGAAATCCAAGGAACAGGTGAAGAGGCGACGTACTCACATGCTGAGTTATTACAAATGCTTGACGTTGCAAGCCAAGGAATTAAACAATTAATTGAAGCTCAAAAACAAATCGGTTAATAGGAGACTAAAACATGAAAGAAGTCATCATTGCGACACAAAACAGTGGAAAAGCAAAAGAATTTGAACATATTTTCAATCGTTATAACATTCAAGTTAAATCATTACTCGATTTAGGTGACGTCACTGAAATCGAGGAAAATGGTGAGACATTTGAAGAAAACGCCTTAATCAAAGCGCGTGAAATAGCAAAAAAATATAAAAAATTAGTCATTGCAGATGACTCAGGGCTAGAAGTTGATGCCTTAAATAAACGCCCAGGTGTTTATAGTGCTCGTTATGCTGGAGAAGATCGTGATGACGCCAAAAACATTGATAAAGTCTTAACAGAGCTTGAAGGGATAGAAGAAAAAAATCGTAGTGCCCGTTTCGTTTGTGCCCTTGCTCTTGTCACAGAAAATGGTGAAGAATACGTCGTTCGAGGAGAGTGTGAAGGTCAAATTTTAACACATCGCCAAGGAAACGAAGGGTTTGGATACGATCCAATCTTCTATCTACCATCCATCCAAAAAACAATGGCCGAGATTCCAAAAAGCGAAAAAAACGTCTTAAGTCATCGTGCGGATGCCTTCAAGAAGTTAGAAAATGTCTTAATGGATTTAATGTAGGAGACGGATATGTTACTTGTCATTGTAAGTGATAGCCATGGCGATACAAACGCTTTATCATTAATACGTGAGCGCCACCTTTTAGACGCTGACCTACTTATTCACTGTGGAGATTCGCAGTTACCTGCAAATCATCCGTTATTAAACGAATATCTGAGTGTTTTAGGAAACTGTGATTTTGATAAAAACTTATTAAAAGAACGCATCGAACCTCTTACACTTGGTGCTCGTTTATTCATAACGCACGGGCATCTATACGACGTTAAATATTCATTAACAAGACTTTATTATCGTGCACGAGAATTGGATGCTAACATCGTATGTTATGGTCATTCTCATTGCATCGGGGCAGAAATGGTAGACGGCATTTTATTTATGAATCCTGGAAGTGTTGTCTTACCAAGAAATACAAAAGAAAAAACATATGCCTTACTAGAGATTAGTGAGACTTCATTTGAACTGAGCTATCATGAAGTTCAAAGTGGTAAAGTATTAGTCAAAGAAAGCTTTAAACGATAGAAAAGAAAGGTAGGGGGTCTAATGCAGGAAAATTATCAATATTATCTAAATCAAAAAGCGGTGGCTTCGCATTATTTAGAATTAGGAAATGTTTTGAAAGCATTAGAGCATTTTAATAATGCCTACCATACATCATTTGGGACAGAAGATTTAGATTTAATGTTAGACTTAGCATTTTTATATGATGAAATCGATGATCGTAAGAAAGCACTTGAATTATTTTATGAGATGATTAAAATCGACAGTGAATTTCCAACCTCTTATTATGGAATCGCTACGATCTATGATGATGATGAAGAGTATGAAAAAGCAATTTATTATTATCAAAAAACAATCGAGCTTGATCCAGAATACGAAGCAGCACATTTTTTCTTAGCTAACATTTATGACGAAACAGATGAAATTGAAAAAGCGATTTATCATTATGAAAAGACACTAGAACTTGATCCAAACTATTTTTATGCCTATATTAATCTGGGATGTATTTATGAAGCTCAAAATCAAAACTTAAAAGCTTACCATTATTTTTATAAAGCCTATAGTCTTGATCCAACAGATTACACGGCATTATTTAATTTAGGAGTCGTTTGTCGTAAGTTAAATCAAGTCAAAGAATCGATTCGCTATTACCGTAAGTCGCTGCAAAGTAATCCTGAGTATTCGTTTACCTATTTAAATTTAGCTATTTTATATAAAGAAGAATATCATGACTATTTAGAAAGTATTAAAATTTATACAGAAGGGATTCAATATAATCCAAATGTATCCGTTTTATATTATAATCGTGCTTGTTGCTATGCGTTAATGGAAAACAAAGAAGCAGCACTTGAAGATTTAATCATTGCTAATCAACTGAGCCCAAGCTTATTAGAATATATGGAAAAGGATGACGAACTGGTACAAGTTCGTCAAATGCCAGCCTATCAAAATGCTTTTAGTGTGAAATAAGACCGTTCTTTTACCGGTCTTATTTTTTTATTCTCAGTCATAATAGCTGTGGATAAATGAATCGTAACAGGTTATGGAATTGGCAAGTTAGATGATAATGCTATTTGAGGGTAAAGTCTTAAAACATGAACGAAAAGAAGTAAAATATGAGAAGGCTTACTTCGAAATATCGGTTATAATTTGAATCGTTTCTGAATAAAAATAGAAAAGTAAAATAAATGGAGGGGAAACATGAATTTTGTCGTTCTATCTGATTGCCATAGAAACCTGCCAGCACTACAGGTCATTATGGGAGTATTAAAAAGTTGCCCTCATGCATGATGCTATGTAAGAAGATGGAACCTTTAAAGCCATTGAGAAGGATAACTCACCACAGGCGTTAGATGGGTTATTTAAAGAGATTGATACTGATTTGATTTTCTATGATCATTCACATCAAAAGTATGATGTAAATGTCGGTGCGAGTGGTTATATTAAAAGTAATCAGACGCATGATACGAGGTTGAGGTTTCAAGAGGATGGCTATGAGATTAATGTCAGATAGGTAAGTTATGAAAAACATAAGACATTAGAAAAAATGGATGAACTCAACCTGCTAGAATGCGAGTTTATGAAAGCCGTCTTTTTCTAAAAAGAGAGAATAATTCAATGAAAAAGGAGAGAAAAAATGAAACTAATGACTCATGCTTTAACAGAAGATCAAGCAAAAGTGATTGCAAGTTGGCGATATGAGGGAAAGTATGCTCTTTATAATTTACCAACTTGGGATGAGATGAAGGCGCAAAACTACGCACTTTGCGATGCAGTGAAACGCCAACGTTTCTTAGGATTTTCGCAGGAGGAGGGTGAGCTCATCGGTTTTATTAACTTACTTTGTGAAGAGGATCATGTGTTCTTTGGCATGGGCGTGCACCCTGATTATTGTAATCAAGGTTTTGGACGAGATATCATTGCGTACGCCATTAAGGAGAGCCAAAAGCGCCATGCTAATTTGCCACTTTTACTTGAGGTACGAACTTGGAATGAACGTGCCATTAGATGCTACCAGTCACAAAATTTTAAGATTATTGAGAAAAAGAAACAAGAAACCTACTTAGGACTCGGGGAGTTTTATGTCATGAAATATGAACATGACGATGAAAATTGTTAATTAAGTGGACGCTAATCTTAACTAGAAAGAATCGTTAGATTGTCGAATCATAGACCCTCTCTCATATGAATGATTTTAAGCAGACATCTCTTTCCTAGAGGTGTTTTTTTGTTTATTTTATAATAGGTATGGATAACTTTAAGGGTGGAATTTATTCAGAATGAGATTTAAGGCCTACTTCAAAAGCATAGACTGTTAGGATGAAATTAAAGCATTTGATGAGGGAGGTACTTCTTTTCAGTTGGTTAAAAATGGGGGTTATAGTGATTCGAAAATAATATCCATTAGTTACCCAAAAATATGAAACGTGAATCTTACTTCTATGGAGTGAAGTTAAAAGATTGAAAAGCTGAACAAATGATTCTGTTTTATGAGGTATCAAGGAGTCAGAGTTACGAACTTAGCATGATTCATCGCATTTATCAAAGAAAAGTCCCATTAAAAGAAGATCTTAGCTTTCATTTACGAATCAAATATCATTTCCATTAAATGACGGCAATAAGTCTTTTGAGAATGGGAATTATCGTGTTTTAATAATGTGTGTGGATAACTTATATGGTATAATAAGGAAAATCAGAGGAGGGATAGAATGTTAAATCATACAGGAACAAAAGTGATTGAAACACCAAGGTTAATCTTAAGACCATTCAAGATCAGCGATGCGTCTATGATGTATCAAAACTGGGCATCAGACGATGAAGTCACAAAATATTTAACGTGGCCAACGCATAGCGATATTTTCGTAACGAAGACCATTTTACAGATGTGGGTAGAGGGGTATAAAAATAAGGACTACTATCAATGGGCAATCGAGTTAAAGAAAACAGGTGAAGTGATTGGAAGTTTGAGTTTATTCAATATTAATAATCATGATGAAAATGCTGAAGTGGGATATTGTATTAGTCGTGATTATTGGAATCAGGGGATTGTAACTGAAGCTTTTAATGGCTTAATTAAACTAGCGTTTGAAGAGATTGGCTTTGCTCGTCTAACTGCGCGTCATGATGTGTTAAATCCGGCTTCTGGACGCGTGATGGAAAAATGCGGTCTTACCTATGAAGGAACACTTCGTAAAATTTCAAAAAATCAAGCAGGACAACTCGTCGACTGTAAATATTATTCGATTTTAAAAGAGGAATATGATGAGAAGCAGTTTTAATTTGAGAACCAATGATTAGCGATTAGGATAAGGAATGATCATTTTCAATGAGAGATGAGGGGAAACTTTCATCATTTTACTTACTTGGAGGAAGAAAAAATGAAAAAAATTATGGTAATTGGATGCTGCGGTAGCGGGAAATCAACCTTATCAAAACAACTCGCTAAAAAACTAAAATTACCACTTGTTCATCTAGATGTGTTAAATTGGTGTGGAAATTGGGAATGTGTTCCGCAAGAGACGTTTGATTCGTTACTATTAGAAGAGTTACAAAAAGAAGAATGGATTATTGAAGGCAATTACAATCGAACGATTCCAATGCGTCTAGAATATTGTGATACGGTGATTTACTTAGATTATTCAAGGTGGACGTGCTTATTAGGAGTTTTAAAACGTGTTATCAAAGGTTATGGAAAAACTCGTTCTGATATGGGGGGGAATTGTCCTGAAAGACTTGATTTCGAATTTTTAAAATTCGTATGGAACTTTAACCAAAATAATCGAGAACGCTACTTAAAACTATTAAGTGAACAATCTGATAAAAACGTGATTATTCTTCGTAATCGAAAAGAAGGTGCCACGTTTCTTAAAGAGATGATTGGATGAAAAATCGGATTGGAACCTCATTCAGGAGACGCTGAAACGACAGGATTTTGTGAGCAGGAGAGAAAAATTTAGCTCTTTATAATGGCCTGTATGGAGAACAAACCATTTGTTGCTAACGTCAGCGAATTGGTTAATTTCTAATTGTTATCACATCAAGTTAAGATGTCCTAAGTTTTACGATTAATCATGCGTTCAAACAAGAAGGATAGCCATTGGCTATCCTTTTAATCTATAAAAA
This sequence comes from Turicibacter sanguinis, assembly GCF_013046825.1. Classification (NCBI taxonomy): domain Bacteria; kingdom Bacillati; phylum Bacillota; class Erysipelotrichia; order Erysipelotrichales; family Turicibacteraceae; genus Turicibacter; species Turicibacter sanguinis. The sequence goes on from NZ_CP053187.1 coordinate 2,042,505, forward strand.
GAATAGCTTCTATAATCAATAGAAACTATTTAAGGATAGAATGAATTTTTTTCTAAAACATGGTATTATGTGATGAGGATAAATAAAAGATAAAGGGGGATGGGAATGAATCAAAAACAAGTTATTTGTTATGTGATATTAGCTCTAATGTTTATCTTAGCCGGCTCTAGCAATGAAATACCGGATACATGTGTCGACCGAATTTTTGTTCTGCTACACGGGGCGAATTGGTCATTTCATTATGCCGGAATATTTTTGATGATCATTATTTATACCTGTTTTAAACAGCTTAATCTCCAAAAAGAGAATGCTTTTTTCAAAACAAGATGGCGACGTATCATAGCGACTTTTTTGTTTTTGAATCTTAGCACTCATACTGCAAATCTCACTGTCCAACTGTATAAAAGCTTTTCATCTGATTTAAGTTCGATTTATTTAAATCGTCAGGAATCTCATGTATCTGTGAATGGCCGTGAAACAGAGCTTAAGTTAGAGGGACAACTAGAACTGAAAAACTGTTCAAATGAAGAACAATGGTTTTACTTAACTATTACAATGCCAACGTTTGTGGAAGAGGCAGTCGGAATGAAAGATGTTATAATTAATCAAGCGTTTAATCTTCCGGCCAAAACCAAGCAAAGAATAACGATTGATGAAACGTTTAATATTCAAATGTCACCCTATTATTCCTTTAATTCTAACGCTTACGAATACACGTTATTCAATGAAAAAAGTGAAATCATTTTTAAAGGTAGCTTTGATCAGTATTTATTTCATTAATCAGCATCGGTGGCATCTCTTAAATCAAGAGATGCTTTTTTGATAGGTATCAAATGAAACTTTAAAATTTCAATGTGAAATTTTTGATTATCAGTGATATAATATTCTTCTGTGTTTAAAAAACAAAAGGATACGTTTAAAAAAGGAGGCGGTTCAACATGGCGAGAGCTTTATTGATTGCTGAAAAACCGTCATTAATGAGAGAAGTTCAGGCTGTTTATAAAATGATGAATTTTCCGGACCAAATTGATTTTAAATCATTTCGAGGGCATACGATGACGTTGCTTGCACCGGGTGATTATACACCGGAGTGGGAAAAGTGGGATTTAAAAACATTGCCGATGATTCCATCAAAATTTAAATATAAGGTCATTGAAAATGGTGATTATTTCAACATTTATCAAGATATTAAGAAAACAATTGAATTGGGAAACTATGATTATTTGATTAACTGTTGTGACCCGGGGCGTGAGGGACAATTAATATTTCACTCGGTTTATGAAAGCTTAGGTTGTCGTTTGCCTGTGAAACGTTTTTGGAATAATGGAATGACAGAACAGGCGATTATGGATGCCTTAAATCACATGGAAGATGATTTGAATACCCCACGTTTAAAAAATATGATTCATGCGAGTAAATTAAGAGCTGATTTTGATTGGCTCATTGGGATGAATTTTACGCGTGCCTTTTCAATAGGGGCTAATCAACGTAAAGCTTTACCACTTGGACGTGTGATGACGCCCGTATTAAATATGATTGCACAGCGTGAGATGGAGTTAAAAGATTTTAAACCGAAGCCATTTTGGGAAATTGAAGCTGATTTTGGTGAGTATAAAGGAACGTATTTCGATCATGATAATGAAAATGAAACGAAGTTTTTTGATAAAGAAAAAGCGGATGCGTTAATTCAAAGCTTACCGAATGTAGGAATGATTGAAAAGGTTGAAAAAAAGGTGGAGAAGAAATACGCTCCAAGTTTGCATTCATTGGCTGATTTGCAACGCGAGGCAAATAAGGTGTATAGTTTTACGATGTCTGAAACATTAGACATTGTTCAAGAACTCTATGAAGCTAAATACTTATCTTATCCGCGTACTGATTCAGCGTATATCACACAAGATGAAGCGAAGCGATTCCCGCAACTATTGGCGGCGATTAAAGAGATTCCGGATGTTTTGAAGTATGTACAGCCGATTTTAGATGAAGCGGGAGTCATCGAGAAAACGGCAAGAAATAAAAAGTATGTTGATGATAGTAAGGTTAGTGATCACTACGCCATCATTCCAACAGGGAAACCAGTAGATTTTAATCGCTTAAGCAAACGACAACAACAAATTATGAGTTTAGTAGCCAAGCGTTTTGTGGCTATTTTTATGCCTCCAAGTGTCGTGAATAAAACATCGGTGATTACAAATTGTAGTGGACGAAAATTTAAGACAAATGGAAATGAAGTCGTTGATAAGGGATATACTGTTTTATATAAAACCAAATTTAGTGAAAATAGTTTGCCATCACTTTTAGAAAATCAGCCGGTTTCTTTAACCGAAACAACACTAATAGAGAAGGCCACAACTCCCCCAAGCCGCTATAACGATGCCACGATTCTTGAGGCAATGATTAATGCGGGACGTTTTCTAGAGGATAAAGATTTAAAAGATGTTTTAAAATCGAGTGAAGGAATTGGAACTCCGGCAACGCGTGGTTCGATTATTGAAAAATTAATTAATTTAAAAATGATTGAACGTAAAAAGAAAACGTTCTATGCCACTGATTATGGAATTTCAATCATTCAAAATTTAAACGGGCATCTCGTTGCTTCTCCTGAATTAACAGCACAGTGGGAACAAAAATTAAAATCAATTGAAGCTTGTCAGCTAGAACCGATGACGTTTTGGCATGAAATGATTGAGTATATTAAAGTTGCCACAGAAGAGTTTAAACAAATGACGTATCAAATTCATGGAGTAGCAGCGACGTATACAAACTCTGAAATTAAGTTGATTGGAAACTGTCCAAAATGCGGTCAGAAGGTAGCGGCAGGTAAAAATTATTATTATTGTACGGAGTATAAAAAAACGTGCGATTTTATTAGTGGGAAAGCGATTCTTGGCACGAAAATTTCAGAAGCCAATATGAAAAAAATTCTTCAAGGAAAACCAAGTAATATCCTAACCTTTAAAAAAGTAGAGGCGAATGGTGAGAAAAAAACATGGAAAGCAGCCCTGATTTATAGTGCTGAAAAACAACAAGTGGTTTTCCATTTTGAAGATGAAGGACCTAAAGTTCCAACCAAACAATTGCATTTAAAGTGTCCGAGCTGTGGAAATACATTAAATGAAACAGGGAACTTTTATATGTGCCCTGAATATAAAAAAAGCTGTCAATTTATTATCGGAAAAACCTATTTTGGTGCTCCGATTTCCATTGAAAATGTGGAGCAAATGTTAAGGGGGCAGACAACGGAACCAAAACAAGTCACCTTCACCGATGGAACGGTTGCTCAGGGGGTTTTATATCTCGATGTTCCAACGAAAAAAATGAAATTTAAACGAATATAAAAATAAACGAAAATCATCAATTTTCTAAATAAAAAAGATTAATCTCAACTTAGTCAGTAGTTACGACAGTCAGATTAATCTTTTTTATTATGTTGCTCTATTTATAATCAGCCAGCAGAAGTTAAACAATGTTAAATATGGAGCGAGAATACTTACCAATCAAGAGGGAAATAATCCACTATTAAGAGGCAAGCGAGAGCTATTATTAAAAATAAATATATCTTATATAATTATTATTATTAAATTTCGCTCTGTTAGATAGTCAGGTTGAAATCTACATCGTTTATTTTAAATTAGTAAATCTATTCTAGTAACAAAAAAGTTGTTTAGTTTAGAGTTGACCATCCCATGGGGATCTTGAGATTAGTGTGGCATGAAAAGATTCAATAGCTATCTTTTGTAAGTACAACCTTCATTGTTAAAAAATCGAATGAGATGAAGGTCGATTCGCATGAAATCGTGGAATGATATTACTTTAATTTTCTAGAACTTTATTCTATACTCTTAAATCCTATTTAGAAATTTTTCGTCATATTTAATTTGATATATATCAATTGAAAATACATTTTTTTACTCTTATTGTTAAAACTATAATTAATTGAAATAATTTATTTAAATCATAAATATTTCAATGGATAGCGTATTTACTTGATAAAAAATATGTCGGTTTTAATGAAGGAGGAATTTAACTTATGAGTACTCTCAATAATAACAAACAACATAAATTCTTTTATGGGTGGGTCATTGTTGCAGCATGTTTACTTATTCAAGCCATACCATTTGGAGTCGCCTCTAACTTACCCCCTACTTTTACAAACTATGTTGTTAATGGAGAAGGGTTTAGTTATGCATCCTTTACCCTAATCTTTACGATTGGGACTGTTGTATCTGCTATTTGTTCGCCTTTTATAGGAAAAATATTTACTAAAGTCAATGTTAAACTATTATTTATCATCGGTTCTATATTTGTCGGCGGTGGATTTATGTTATACTCACTAGCTGGCAATAAACTAATTGCTTATTATATAATAGCTGCCATCGTTCAAGTCGGAAATGCTATTGTTTCTGCAATTGGAGTTCCTACACTGATAAATGCCTGGTTTAAGGTTAATAAGGGGAGAGCACTTGGGATTGCCTTCTGCGGTGGAGGAATAGGTAATATAGTTCTTCAAACGTTAGCAGGTAAATGGTTAACTGACCCAAATATAGGATATAAAGGAGCTTATTTAAGATTTGGACTCATCGCACTAATTGGTTCATTATTAATCTCTATATTTCTTGTCAGATTGCCTAAATCAGCAGATGAATTAGCCGCAAATGCTCCTAAGAAAAAATTAGAAGGGCAAGAAGATGTAGCCCATCATATAAGTTGGGGATATACAGTAGGTGAAACAACTAAAATGCCTCAATTTTGGCTAATAGCGGCTTCTTTTATCTTCATCGGATTCTATGTTAGTGGATTTGCTTTACAATTCATTCCTTATTTCCAAAGCTTAGAAGAAAAGAAAATATTACTGATTTCATCAGCTACATTAGCCTCTATGTTCGGATTATTTTCGATCTTTGGTAACATTTTGGGTGGGATTCTTTTTGATAAACTAGGATTATCAAAATCATTCCTATTGGCCGGAACTTTAGTCATTATAGCAGGGTTATGCTTATTATTTGTCGGAAAAATAAATGCACTTGGATACCTCTTTACAGGTGCATTCGGAATCTCAATGTTTTCTTATGTCATGGGACCTTCCTATATGACAAGCTCACTATTTGGAGATCGAGACTATGGATCTATTCTTGGATTTATCCAATTATTCTTTGCCGTTGGCTTTGCTGTCGGTACCCCAATTTTCAGTCTTATTTTAGAGAAGGCAGGATGGGCAACAGCATGGACTTCTTCGATTATATTTGCTGTTATTGCGTATGCAGGACTATTAATTGCTTCTTTATCTATACTTAAAATGAATAAAGAAAAAAATGTTCGTGAAACGAAAAGAATTTCTTAATAAAAAAATATTTTAGAGCGATTATCAAAGAAAAACCATTATCTCAAATCAGATTTAATCTGAACTCAGATAATGGTTTTTCTTTTGTACAATTTCTTTGCAACAATTGTGAGCGGGGGCCTGTTCCCTTTAAGGGATATTATCCTCGATGAATACAGGTGATGAAGGTGGAGATGAGTATCCACTTTCTATTAAATTTTGATTACGATAAGCGGTTTGAATTTAGAAAGCTTTTGGTATAATTCTATATGAACTAAAAAATTAAATTAAACGTATCAAGTTGACTAAAGTATAAGATTTTTCACGTTTTCTGATTAAATATATTTATTCATTTAATTAAGTATCTTTTTCTGTTGGAGTCTAAACTGATTAATTTAATACTGTCAATTAAGAAGTCATGATGATCACAAAAATGAATAGCACTGAAAATTACAACTTGCACAGATGGACTCTAATGTTAATATAATAGTGTAGTCTATGGTTGTATTTAAAAGAGATGCCTGATCGATTCAATTTTTATTATTTCTATAAGATGGATTCGCAGACATCTAAGATAAAAGAAATTCATGAATAGAGTTATCGGGATATATGAAAGCTTAAAGATTCAATGTTTTTTTATAAAGGGTTTAAGTTTATGATAGGAGGAGTAGATAGTATGAGCATTAGACATTTGCGAATTTTTATCATGGTTGCATCACTTAAGAATATGAGTGCAGCGGCAGAGAAGTTGTTCATTACACAACCATCGGTTAGCCAAGCAATTAAAGAAATTGAACATTATTATGGAGTGAAATTATTTGAGCGTTTATCAAAAAAGTTATATTTGACAGAAAGTGGAGAGTATTTATTAAGATATGCAACTCATATTGTTCAATCCTTTGATGAGATGGAAACGATGATGAAGAATAAATCGGACAATATTGCTTTGCGTATTGGAGCATCTATTACTGTAGGAAGTTGTTTGTTAAATCATATTCTGGATGATTTAGAAGAAGAAAATAATAAAATAACAACGCAGATTTATGTTCGTAATACAAAGGAAATTGAAAAAATGTTATTAGATAGTGAACTAGATGTTGCCTTAGTTGAGGGAACCGTGACCAGTAAAGATTTGATTTCGAAACCTGTTTATCAGGATAAGTTAATTATGGTAGTTGGAAAAGGGCATAAATTTTATAATCGAGATGAAATTAGTATTGAAGAACTTCAAGGAGAGGCTATTATTTCTCGTGAAGAGGGAAGTGGAAGTAAAACAATTTTTGATAATATTCTGAAAAGTAATCAGATAGAAGTCGATATTAAATGGAGTAGTACAGATACGGGGGCAATTAAGGATGCAGTACTGGAATCAAGAGGATTAGCTGTGTTATCTCGTCTTATGGTAGAGCGAGAATTGAAAAAAGGTACACTCCATGAAGTTTCTCTAAAAGAAGTATCTATGTTTAGAGAAATATTTGTCGTGTACCATAAAAATAAATTTATGTCTAAATCTTTAAAATGTTTTTTAGAGATTCTTTAAAAAATCATATAGATGATTGTTCCAATTAGACCTGATCCGAAAATAACTGGAATTGGACTTAACTTGAATTTACGAAGAGCAACTAAACCTCCTACGAATAAAGCAAATTCAACAATACGGAAGTTAGATAAGATAATTTCATGTTTCTCAGCTTGGAATAATGCTAATGTTAAAATAGATAAACCTGCTGATGAAATTAGTGAAACAACAGCTGGACGTAAACTAGATAAGATTGTTTGAACGCCTGAGAAGTTACGATATTTGTAGTAAAAGTGCGCAAGTGTTAAACAGATAATAAACGATGGAATAATAACCCCTAAAGTACAAATAAGTGCACCAGGTAATCCATTTAATTTTGTTCCAACAAATGTTGCAGCATTGATTGAAATAGGACCAGGTGTCATTTCAGCAATAGTTACTAAATCGGCGAATTCAGGAAGGGTCATTAACCCTTGGATATTAACAATTTGGTTTTGAATTAATGGGAGTGCTGCATATCCACCACCTACACTAAATAAACCGACTTGAATAAAACTCAAAAATAAAATCCAGATAATATTCATTAATCTACGCCCCCTCTATACCTTGTTTTTTAGATTTTTTTAAATCGATAAAAAGATTTAAAAAGCCAATTGCAAGACATAAGAAAATAACTGTCATTGCACTAATATCAAGTACGTAAGTCATAATGAACGTAATGACCATTAATGAAATATATACCGCATTTTTGGTTTTAATAACATTTTGAGCCAATTTGATAACAACATCACAAATAACGGCAGCTACTCCTGCGCGCATTACCATTAATGCCGTTGCGATCACTTTACTTTCTCTAAATTGTGTATAGAATAATGAAATAATTGAGATAATGACAATTGGTGGAATTGAAGTTCCAACAATTGCAACGATTGAGCCTAAAATTCCTTGCATACGATATCCTAAAATGACAGATGCATTAATTGGGATAGGTCCAGGCGAAGATTGTGCAATAGCTGTAATATCAAGCATTTCATCTTCTTCTAACCAGCCTAATTCTTCAACAAATTTCTTTTTCATTAACGAGACAATAACGAAACCTCCACCAAATGTTGAAGCACTTAAAATGAAGGTAGATTTAAATAATTCCCATAAGATTTTCCAATCCTTTTTTTTATTGTGCATCTTAAACTCTCCTTATTAAAGTATTTATTTTTTACAATAATTAGTATACGATTTATTATTCTATAAGTTAAATACATATATATTATTAAATATATAAGTAAATACCTATGGTAAAAAATATTAAGAAGTGGTGGAAAATCATCATTGTTTGTTTGAATACGAAGGATAAACGACTAATCTTAAAGTAAATGAGAGATTAGATATCAAGTTGTTAAATCATCTGACTAGAAGAAAAAGGTTATTTCTAACGGACTAAGTGATGGATTAGCCGATTAGCTTATCTTATTTTTGGCTAAATGTAATCGTAATTGTGTTCGTGGGAGGGGTGACTGTCACCATGGATACAATTTCATCATTAGATTACAGTTTATAGTAGGACTTTCTAACCTTGAAATATAGGATAAAAAGAATTGAAATCACTGATCATAAAAAGAACATATCTAACCTCAGAATGAGTTTCTGTTCTTAGATATGTTTTTTTATGTAAATATTACGTATGAGAACTTGTGGATAGGTTACAATTAATTAGACAGTTTTTTTAAGGTCATGTAGAATTATAAATAATATCAATCTAAAGGAGCTTTAACATGACCCAAACTAAAACTCGTAGACCACGCCGTACGTATACAGATGAATTTAAAAACCAATTAGTCCAGCTTTATTTAAATGGGAAACGTAAATGTGATATTGTTCGTGAATACGATATCTCATCGTCTTTACTCGATAAATGGATTAAACAGTCAACTTCTACAGGTTCTTTTAAGGAGAAAGATAACCGCTCAGAAGAAGAACAGGAGTTAATCCAACTTCGTAAAAAAGTTAAGCAATTGGAAATGGAAAATGATATTTTAAAGCAAGCCGCGCTGATCTTAGGACGAAGATAAATGTGATTAAAAACAATACACACAAATATTCAGTTTCAGCGATGTGCAAAGTCCTTAATGTGCCTCGTAGCACTTATTATTATGAGTCTAAACCGAAGAAAGATGAAACTCAACTGGTTACTGATATCATTGAGATTTTTCGTCGAAGCCGAAATAATTACGGGACTCGAAAAATTAAGCAAGAGTTAAAAAAGATGGGACAACAAGTTTCACGTCGTCGTATTAGTCGTATCATGAAACAAGAAGGCCTTGTATCGAATTATACCGTTGCTCAATTTAAGCCGCATACAGCTAAATGTAACGAAGATAACACTGAAAATATCGTGGATCGTAACTTTGATGAACAACCACATTTAAACGTTGTTGTCAGTGATTTAACGTACGTTCGTGTAAAAAATCGCTGGCACTATCTTTGTGTGCTTGTAGACCTGTTTAATCGTGAAATTATCGGTTATAGCTCTGGGCCTAATAAGGATGCAGAATTAGTTAAGAAGGCGTTCAGTACAGTCCAAACTAACCTAAGTCAAATCAAGATTTTCCACACGGATCGAGGTAACGAATTTAAGAATAAAATCATTGATGAGATTTTAGAGGTATTTGAAATTGAACGCTCTTTAAGTATGAAGGGATGTCCCTATGACAACGCTGTTGCAGAAGCGACCTATAAAGTAATCAAAACAGAATTTGTAAACCATCAGATATTTGAAACCCAAGAACAACTAGGTTATGAATTTGCCGACTACGTTAACTGGTATAACAATCATAGGATCCACTCTTCACTGGGATATTTATCCCCAGTTGAATATCGTCAAAATACCCTTAAAAAAGTTGTTTAGTTTAGTGTTGACAATCCAATTATGAATAAATTCATATTAGATAGAAGATACAAGGATTTAGTCGAAAGTATGGGGATATCTATAGAAGAATCTTTAAGAAGATCGGAATTGTCTAAGGATCTCTTTGATAACAAAGTCCCTTCAATGACGGTAGAGGAGTACATTAGATTCATGGATACCTTAAAGGAACTAGCGATAGATTCGTCTGCTCCAATAAAAGTAGCTCAAATTGAAAATGTTGAAACAATTTCACCTCCTATTTTTGCAGCTCTTTGTAGTAAAGATGTCTTAACCTGTATGAAAAGAATTTCAATGTATAAAAGGCTAATCGGTCCTTTAGTATTCTTAGTTACCGAGAATAAAGATCATATCACTCTAGAGTTAACGTTTGAAAAAGAAAGATATCAATTACCTGAATTTTCAGTTGCGCTTGAGCTAGTTTTTCTAGTGAACTGTATTAGAAAAGCTACTAAGAAACATATTATTCCACAACAAATTATGACAACATATCGTTTAGATAGTGAGGAGTACACAGAATTTTTTGGAATAAAGCCAACGGTAGGTCCTAAACATATGCTCATCCTGTCCAAGAAGGATGCACTAGAACCATTTGTTTATCAAAATGATATGATGTGGGATTATTTTGAGCCTGAGTTAAAAAGAAGACTTAGTGAGCTAGAAGTAGAAGATAGTTGTGGTGCTAGAGTGAGAAGTGTACTGATCGAGCTATTACCTAGTGCGGAAAATAGTATCGAACAGGTGGCATTAAAACTTGGTTATAGTAAGCGAACACTTCAAAGAAAATTAAAGGAAGAAAATACAACTTTTCAACAGCAACTCAATCATACTCGAGAATTATTAGCGAAACATTATCTGAAAAACTCAGATATGACAAATGAAGATATCGCTTATTTATTAGGATACCAAGATTCAAATTCGTTTATAAGAGCCTTTCAGATGTGGACAGGAGTCACTATTAGTGAATATAGAAAAAAGTAAATAGGGTTAATCATGTTTATTAACTTACGCATAGGTATCAGAAGATAAACCTGATAGTGAGATGAACATCCATTAGATGTAACAACTAAATTTATAAACATGTATGATTTCCTTGAATCATGACTCAGGAAGTAAGAGACATATCGAATATCGTAAAACGGATTAATAGTGTATTAATCAAAATGGTAAAGGAGTCTAGCTTTCAATATTTTGCTCGTCAAATCTTATTACTATCTAACTAGGATATTCAATTCACACATCATTTAGTTGGAGGAAGGGGATTATTAGGCTCTAAAAAAGGGCAACCTCAATAGAGTTCGCCCTTTTTATGATTAATCTTTTAAGCACATGAAGTTCATCATGCGTCCTGTCACTGAATTTTTTCTAAAACTGTAGAATAAATCGCTGTCTGTATAGGTGCAATAAGAGGTCACTGAAATATTTCCAGCAGGAACTCCTTCATGCAACGCTTGCTTATAGTTGAGCAATTTCGGGTCAAACTTATATTGGCCTCTACCTAGCTCAACAAACGTTTCTTCAACGTTAGCAACACATGATTTCTTCACTTCATCAATTACCGTATCATCAACACGGTAAGCATCGCGACCGATACATGGTCCAATGGTTACGAAGATTTCCTCAGGTTTGATTCCTTCCACATCCTTTAATGTGCGAAGCATTTCATGCATCATTCCATCAACTGTTCCACGCCATCCTGCATGTGCAACCCCGATTAAATGACGAGTTGGAACGTAGAAATAAAGCGGAGTACAATCTGCATAAAACGTTGCTAAGACCACATTTGATTCCGTTGTATAAAGTCCATCTGTTGCCTTAATTCCAGATTCAAAACTGTGGACTCCAGCCCCTAAATCAGCGCTCGTCACCTTATGAACATTCGTCGTGTGTAATTGCTCTGCAAATACCCATTGCTCAAGGGGAGCTTGAATGGCCTCTGCAACAAGTCGTCGGTTGTTTAACACGGCCGTTGGCTCATCTCCAACATGATACGCAATGTTTAAACCTTGGAAGGCCCCAACAGAAGTTCCATCTTGTAGCGTGGTAAACCCTGCAATCAAATTAGAATCCTGATTCATCCATGGTTCAATAAATAATAGATTGTCTTTTTTAATAAACGGTTCTTTCATTCTTTTCACCTCATGCTTATTATAACAGACACTTCATTAAAAGATGTAACAAATTTCTAACGGATGATCGTCATTCAACGTTGAATCCATAAAGTTTCTTTATCAAAAAGAGTTAAATTATATAAGGTTACATTTTTTTTGGATGTAGACGATTGTTTTTAAACGTGTTAAAATAAATCATGAAACTTTAACACATAATAAAGTTTAAAAAAAGTCATCGTGAGATGCCTGACAATAATAAAGAGGGATTTTGTATGGAAAAGAAAGATACAACATTCGCCGTCATTGGTTGTGGCCAATTTGGTGGAAGTGTCGTTGAAGAATTAGCTCGTCAAGGAGCAGATGTTATCGCCATTGATAACAATGAAGAAGTGATTAAAAAATATGTTAATATTGCAACACAAGCCATCATTTTAGATTCAACAGACGAAGAAGCCTTAAGAAGTATCGGAATTCGTAACATTGACCATGTTATCGTAGGAATTGGACAAAATATCCAAGCCAGTATTTTAACAGCCTTATTATTAAAAGAAATTGGCGTAAATAAAGTAACGGTAAAAGTGGTAAATGATTACCATAAAAAAGTTATTTTAAAAATCGGTGCTGATTCAGTCATTCAACCTGAAAAAGATACAGGAAAACGTCTAGCACATCAAATGTTATCAGACTTCGTACTCGATTACTTAGTGCTATCAGACAATTATAGTATCGTTGAATTATTAGCAGCGGGGCCAATTGTTGGGCAAACCTTAATCGATTTAAATATTCCACAACGTTTTGGCATCAATATTGCAGCCATTAAACGTCGTGATAACATTGTTGTACCTCAAGCGAACACAGAAGTCAAAGAAGGCGACGTGTTACTTGTCATTGGAGAAAACAAAGACATCAGTGAATTTGATCACTGGTTATTAAATAGTTAATCAGAGCCAATTTTGGCTCTTTTTTTTGTATCAATCGATAATTCATTAATTTCTATACGTGATATAATGAAGTTAAAAAGGTAAAGAGGAGTTGGATGATAAAAGGTGGTATGATCACAAAGATTCGTGAGAGGGCGGAGTTTAATGTATGAATTTTTAGAGGGGCATGGGTTAATACAGATGATTTTATTAATCTTATTTATAGGCTTACAATTTAAATTATCTTTAAAAAAAGATGGGAAGCAAGGGAGTATTATTTTATGGTTGATGGGAATTTTAATGGTACTTCAAACGACAAGCCAAAGTATTAATCAAAAAGAACTCTTAAATTATTATAGTGGGATTGACGTCATCGTAGATTTCTTTATTGAAGCCAAGTTATACACGATTTCATTGATGATTTTAGGATTCATTCATTGTATCTGCCGAATTAAAGTCATCAGTAAACAAAGTGATCATTAAAAGGGTCAAGCAAAAATGCTTGGCCCTTTTAGTATGTTTTCTCTAAGATATATTGACATGCATCATCCTTCATTGGATTTTCAATTTTGACAAGATGGAATCCACATTTGTTGACATAAAAATGATGGTTACGCTTAGAGAAGCCCGGAGTATCGGTACACCACTTCAGGGTATTTGGATATTGTTTCTCAATAAAGTTCCAAATTTTCAAACCGATTCCCTTATTTTGAAGGCTAGGATCAATAAAGATATTTCCTAAGAAATGAATATTTGTGTCGTGATTAAGCCATAGAATGATGCTCCCAATCGGTTTTCCATCCATTGAAATTTTATAAGACGTTGAATTAGGATGAAGCCCAAAGCGACGAAGGAAATCTCCGTTATCATAACCAGCAGGTCCACCCTTCGGTTTATTTAGATGAATTCGTGTATCCTCGTCAAATGCGCGTTCCATGATAGGGGTTAAAATAGTAAGATCAGTTTCATGTAAGATCTCAAATGATAAATTTTCGAATTGTTTCATTTTCATACTCCTTTAGTCTGAATAAGGCTGAAGTGATAATTTAATTAAAATAACCGACTCCCCGACGTTGAAGAACTCGTCTAAATTAACCTCATCTAGCGGAATGCCTATTGGAATATTGGTTGCAATAGAACCTCCATTATTAGCATAATAGATATAAAGTTCTGTTCCAAGTGGGAGAGCCATGGGTTCACTGAAAAAAGCTTGTGAATACTGCGTCAAATCTTCCTCAATTTTGAGACTTCCACTTGCCATCATTCCATCTTTTCCTGACAACACACGGATTTGATTGCCTTGAAAATTGAGACCAATCGTCTCATCAACAGAACGTCCGGCTGGTTCAGGTTCACTCATTCCAAAAAATTGATACTCTTTGACTAATTCTTTTTGCTCATACACTTCATAAGTTAATGAAAGCTCATATCCATCATGAGCAGGCAAATGATTTAACGAATATAATAATACTTTATGACCGGTCAGACTTAATAAATACTCTTCTTTCTCAGATAAAGTTTGAGGAACTAATTCAGTTGTATGGGTTTGACATCCCATTAAAGTAAGGATACAACTCAATACAAGACAACTTCCTAAAAATTTTTTCATTTATATCTCCTCCCATTCTATGCTTATTGTATCATGAAAAATACATTTCTAATTAATTACAATTTATTAGAACGGATTTTGATAATGATTTATTTCCCACTGTTTCGAATCTCTTTGTAAATCTAAAATGATTAAATAGACGCCCCGTTTTAAACTTCAAACGATCGTCTCATATCAAATCTAAGTTTCAGTAGGTTAGACGCTAATCTGGCTAATAGTCCTTTTAAATTTAAAACAGAGCTTTGTTGCTAATAACAAAGCAGTCAGGCGACCTTATCAGCATGACATAAAGGGAATCTAATCATTGATGACCATTTATTTGAACCAGCATATGCCATGAATTTCTGCATATATATAAGTCTAGATAAGTTTTTAATAGGTTAGAAACCTTTAGCTAGACTATAGAATGTCTATTTGGGAGTAGGAATACAGTCGCAAAAATACCTACTAACTTAGTTTATTTTTTTAATTCTGTAAATAGTGGTAAGCAGGGGGCATAGTTATGCAGTTCATTAAAGAAGTAATCAGAAAGTATTTCATTAAATTTGGATTAGTTGGTTTTGTGAACACAATGATTCAACAAGTCATTTATATTTTCTTAGTTTTCAAAGGACGACAATTTATTGGGGCACAGACGTATAGTTTCACGGTAGCACTTTTTTGCTCTTATATTTTAAATAGTCATTTTACGTACGTGATGCCCTTATCGTTCAAACAATTTTTTCATTTTTTTATGGCAAATTTACCGACTTACCTCATCCAGATTCTAACGCTTGTTATTTTAGTAGAAGGATTAGGGGCACCGCGAATAATGGCCTTATTTTTAACACTCTCTGTCACTCCGTTTACTTTTTTACTCGTTTCATTTAGTATGCTTAAAGCAAAGGGAGAGGGATAAAATAAGAAAGAATAGTAAAGATAGTACATCAGTTGATGTGCTATTTTTATTGAATTCATTTCGTTTATCACGACCCTAAAGGGGAATCAGTTGGATAATTTTTGCCATTATTTTATGGATGAAACTTGTTAACTCTTTAAAATGGGTGATATGATAGGAAAAAGACAAATGATTAAGAAGTTAAAAGGAGAATGACGATGAAGTTTAGAAAATCAACGGAAGCTGATCTTGATTCGATTATGGAAATTATCAAACAGGCACAGGCTTACTTTAAAGCAAATGGCATTGATCAATGGCAAAATAATTACCCGAATCTAAGTACGATAAGCCATGACATCGCTCATGGTCATAGCCACATTCTAATCAAAGATAATCAAGTGGTGGCAACGGCCGCGATTTCTTTCGATGGTGAGAAAAATTATAACCAAATTGAAGCGGGAAGCTGGCTAACGGGTGGGGATTATGCAGTGATACATCGAATAGCTGTAGACAACCGTTATAAAGGAACAGGCCTCTCATCAGACATCATTAAGGAAGTCGAGCAACTTTGTTTAGAAAAAGGTGTTCACAGTATTAAAGTCGATACGCATCAGGATAATAAATCCATGCAAAAATTACTTCAAAAAAATAATTTCACGTCTTGTGGCATCATTTATGTGGAGGATGGAAGTCCTCGAATTGCGTTTGAAAAAGTATTAGGTGAGAACATCTAACAAATGAATCGAATGAAAAGACTGAGTTAGCTTTTTGACGGGATGTCCAAAACAACTAGAAGAATCAGTTGAAGATAATTAAAGGTAGGCAGATAAACATTAAATTTCTCAATGTAAATAAAGAAGTCATCTGCATCTGAATCCATCCTTAGAAATCATCGTTAAAAGAAGCGTGGAATCGATGATCATGATGTCGATGATGGAATCAAAGAAAAAGAACCTGCGTGTGCAGGTTCTTTTTTATTACAATTCCTTATCGTATTTCGTCATGAGATAGAGTCCGATACCAACATGAAGTGCTGAAAGAGCACAACAAATCAGCGTAATCCAAAGCGAACCATCCACTAAAATATTAATCCAAGCCACCCCTAACACACACCAGCTTGTAATATCGCCAGCTTTTGCTTTCGCTTTGTCGCGAATCATGACACTGCGTTCATCTTTAAACTCGATTTCATTTTGTTTAACAATTTCAGGATTTTTGTGTTCATAAGAAATCATATAAAGTTGAGCAACACTTAAACCGAATAACCCTGATCCAATTCCAATCAAGATGCCAGAGATCGTCTTAAACGCTTCATCTTGCATAAAAAATCCAAGTGTCACTAATAGTATTCCAACAATCATTCCGGCAATCCAAACAGCCTGTTTTTTTAACATTCTGACTCCTCCTCATAAATAAAAATCTCTTCAATAGTTAAACCAAAATAACGGGCAATCTTAAAAGCTAACACAATAGAGGGATTGTATCTTCCCTTTTCAAGTGAGCTGATCGTTTGACGGGATACCTCAAGAATAGTGGCCAATTCTTCTTGATTTATTCCACGTGCTTTTCGAAGTTCTTCTAATCGATTTTTCACATCGCAACTCCTTTCTGTTTTTGATGTAAAGTTAACTTTACATTCATAGTATATGTGATTTGAATAATAATGTAAAGTTAACTTTACAAAAAAGAGATTCTGAAAACCTTTTGAGATGAAAGGAGAGGAAATAAATGTGAGGAATTAAAAAAAGTGATGAATGGAAAGTCCAATTCATCACTTTTTTACTATTATTCTTGAACAGTTTGTGTCTCCTCTGTTGCTTGATTGACTAGTTCAGATGCTTCATCTGATTCTGTATTTGGTGTTGCCTCAGCATCTGATGTGGGTTCTTCTGCCGGAGTTTCCTCTGTTACCATTTCTGAATCTGCTGTATTTTCTTCTGTTACTGGCATCTCAATTGCTTCATCGGTTGTCTCTGATTTTTCTGACTCAGGAGCCACGACTTCTTCATCTTGAGGGGCATCTGTCTCTTCTGTTGATTCAACCTCATCGGTTGTTTCTAATGACTCATTAGTTTCAGGAACGATTGCATCTGTTGGGGCTGTTTCATTTCCACCTGTAAATAACCCTTTAATCCAGTTTACGAAATTTTTAAATAAATCAACAAACCAATCACCGATTTTTTCAAAGAAACCAGATTCTTTTAACTTAATTCCCGCTTCTTTTAAGCTTTCAGAAATTTTATCACCGATATTGTTCATCGTTTCCTCAATATCTTTGTAATCAATATTTAAATCATTCACGTCTTCCATCAAACTTAACACACGAGCATTTGCTTCTTCACTTAATTCAACACCATAATTGTTCGTGACATTAATGATAATTTCTTGAATTTGTGTTGAGTTAGGAGAATCCTTGATGACTTGTTGCTTAATATCATTGATAATTCCAGATGCAACATTTGATGAATCTCCTGATGAGTTAATTTCATTCGTTTCATCCTTTAAAATCTCGTCAGCGATATCGAGTGTTGTATCGATCTCCTCTTTAGCGACCACTTTATTCTCTTCTGATAAAGCTTCACCCATAATTTCCTCGGCTCCAGCTAAAATTCCTGCTAAGGCAGACTCGCCCGTTACCATAAATGGAGCAGATACATTAACTTCAGCGTTTGTAATACCAGACGTAATTAACGCATTTGTAAACATTTCGTTCGTTACTAAACTGACGTTTTTGGATGTAACCTGAACACCGCCACCACTTGTTAACTTTACATAGGCAGATGAGTACCATCCCCCTGTATAATTATCTAATGCGTTAGGAGCTAAACCTAGTTGCTCGATTGCTGTTGCATTATCAACATAAATGGCCGGCATATCGGCAGATACACCAAAATACTCGCGTAATGCGGCTTCTTCTTTTTTATTTAAATTTGAACCGAAAGATAAAATTTCGCCTTGGCGATACTCACCACTAAATGAGGTTCCAGCGAAAACAGTCGTCGATGCTCCGAATCCTGCAAAAACAGCTAAAGTTAATACCGCTTTTTTAAATAAACCTTTTTTTATCATAACTTCAATCCTCTATCTTCTCTATAATTTTTATGTGATTCATTTACTAGACTCTAATGATCTCCCCCTGACTCTTCCAAAATTAACGTTATTTTACCATATATCAATTCAGAAAGAAATAGACATCCAGTGTCTAAAACCTTAAGATTTTCTTAAGATAGAGTAGGGACTACATTCATTTTGAGCTATATGATGAAAAATAAAATTGAATTGTTAATATTTGGTTTTTGATTTAAAATGAACTTAATAACAAAAGAGAGAGGGGAGATACCATGTCGGAGACCATGGCCTTATTGATACAATTGGCTGTTATCGGAGTCTTACTGATTCCATTCGTTTATTTATTTAGACTGACGGTTAAAGTATTAAAAGCAAATATTAATAAAAATTCTAAATAGCACCATCAATCTATTTTAATAGGGGAGTACAATAAAACTAGAATCATATAGCAGAGAAATGCTCGTCCTACTGTTAATTATGACATGTTTAATGAGGGAAAATGTTGAGAAAATAAAACAAAAATTAAAGGTTGTGATTTTAGTTGTAGCTACCATCACTTTTTGAGGGAGTTTTCCGGACATAAAAAAATAGAACTCAATCATTGACGGATAAGCTCTATTTTTTAGTTTTAAAGTTGTATTTTATAACAGCGATACGTATCAATGGGTTTAAATCCAACTCTTAAAGTAGCTTCAATTTGTGTAGGAGTTTCTTCATCGACAAAGAAGAGCACATAGTCTAGGGATGGATTGAGACAATCCTCTAAAGACACCGAAAGTAAGTCAAGTTCTAAACCTTGGTTTTGATAGGCTTGATTAAGTGAAAGCCCAAAAATTTCATATTCCACGCTATTACATCTAATAAATAGACTTCCAACAATGGAATCCTGCTCAACACCCACATAAATCTTCCATAAATCAAGATGTTCAAAAATTCGTTTGCTATTCCAGTACAGATTTGGATGATGTGTATCATGGAAGATAGCATACTCGCATAACGTTCCTTAGGTAATGGAATCACTTCATGATGAGGCGTAATAGATATGAAATCCTCTTTTTGAAGTTTCATCGTCACACAGGCATCCAAAAGTTCAGCCTGAATACTTTCTAAGTAAGAAATTGCCACCTGATTTTCAATAGGATAACCAAAAAATAATTCGAAATTTAAATAATGATCGCGAAGATAATCAATAAACTTTGAGGCAACTCGATTAAAATCACGTTTTGCAAAAATTCCCCCTAATGATTGGAGATATAAATCCTGTGACTTTACTTGTAAAGTTAAAACACCTATCAGCTCCTGATCCTCGATATAGGCTAAAATCTTGTCTTCGTTATCATTTAACGATTTAGAAAATCGTTCATAAAGGTCACCAAAATCTTTATATTTTGGAAAACTACACGTCTCTTGCTGACGTTCAAATTCCCAGGCAAATCGAGCCACTTCTGTTAGTAAATCCTCTTTAATTTCAATAATCATCTTTGTTCCTCGTTCCTTTTAAGATTAAAAATGACACGTCGAATCGGATCATAAATAATTCCCCTCCAATAGATGTCAGATCTTAATTATACCTAAACTATGACATGATTTCCTTATTTTTACAAATTATAGTATATAATTAAACTATTAAAAAGGAAGGTTGAGGTTTATTCTTAGTTTCAGTATCTGAACTAGGAGAAATCATGACTTTTCCAAGTCATTAGTGATGAAATAGGAAAAGATTTCAGGGACTGATGGGAAATCAAAGCGGGTTTGCCATTTTAGTTACAATAATCGTTGAAGCTTTATTAGTTGTTTAAATAAGTGGAAAAGGCTGAAAATTAATGGCCCAATCTAAGTTAGTCTGAATCAGAGAGGAGTTCAACATGGAAATTTATATCATGCCATCTGCAAATATGATGATCGGACAAGTTATCTCACTTATAGTGATAATCTCGGTTATTTATTTATATGTTTTATTAGTTAGAGCATTGAGAATTTATATTAAGAAACATTCGTAGATATAAAAGGCTCTTCTCTTACTAGGATCATTTGCAACAGCCTGTTTAGATGGATTGTGAGTGATGGTTACGAACGTAAAACAGACAAGAACGTAATTATGGATGAGATTAGTAGTTTTAACTTTTGCCTTACGACAGAAATTTTCTATTGATACAAAAAATAGGACTAAGGCCTTTAGCCTAAGCTATTTATGACATCAAAATCAATGATTTCTAATTAAAGGAGTGAAAAAATGACGAAAGAACTCATCATTGATATTCTCATCGCTATCTGTATTGCCGGAGTTACCCTAGCTGGAATCCTATATTTTTTATCCTATGATTCATACGATAAAGACGTCGATCGGCGACTAAAAGAAAGTGAGAGAAAAAACGAAAAAGGGAAGTGAAATCTGTCTCGATACACAGAGGATATCAAGCCGCTTAAATCTCTTAGCCGTGACATCATGGAGGTCTAAATGACAGACATTTAGTACTTTTGTTTTGAGTAAGAGCATGATGATAGGTGAAACCCTTCAACAGACATGCCTTGGAAGTTTTGATGTTGATGACTTATCCTAAATCTCATCGGGGCTATGATTGGGTTTACCTACTACAAAGGAATCACAAAAATTAACTTAATGTCACCAATCAAGAATCAGATTGAATCCCAACAATAAGGAGAAATAAATGGAAATTAGAAAACTGACAATTCAGGATGAATATTATAATAAAACGATTGAAATGGCCAACCACTGTTCATGGGGAGCAGGGCCCCATTTAGCTAGACGAATGAAAGGGCAACAATTTTCAGACTTCGAATGCCCTTTTGTAGCTATAGAAAAAGGAGAAGTCGTAGGATATTGCACGCTAACCAAAACAGATTTCATTCCAAACTGTCCTTATACTCCCTGGATCGGATTTGTCTTTGTCGATGAACATCATCGTGGAAAAAGAATTAGCCAACAAATGATTCAACACGTCCTCGAATATGCTAAACAACAAGGATTTAAAAAAGTCTATCTTTCAACCGAAGAAGAAAATCTTTACGAAAAATACGGCTTTGTTTACATCGATACCTTAAAAAGTGATGCCGGAACAATGGAAACCATCCTAATGTATGATGTAGCGGGAGAATAAGATGAGTATTGAAAAATCATGTGGGATCATGGTTTATCATTCATTAGAAAAAGAACCAAAATTTTTACTACTTCAAAGTCGAATCAATAATCATTGGAGCTTTCCAAAAGGACATATGGAAATAGGGGAGACCGAAAAAGAGACAGCTATTCGCGAAGTATTCGAGGAAACAGGTTTACCCCTATCAGTAGTAGAGGGGTTCAAAACGTCTTGTCACTACAAATTGGAAAATGGTAACCTTAAAGAAGTTATTTTCTTCTTAGGAGAAGCAACAGAGGCATCTGTTCAAATCCAAGTCGTTGAAATCATGGATTATAAATGGCTCAACCAAGAAGAAGCCATTATGCAATTAACATTTGAAAATGTAAAATTGATTTTAAAAGAAGCCATTCAATTTATAAACGAAAAAAAATAACGTCATTTCTTTGTAAATCACAGTATTTTTTAAAAACAGGAATAAACAAACTTTTATCCGATTGAATGTTTCAAGGAGATAATTTACAAAAAATGATAAAATACATGAATATGATGTATAAAAAAGGTAAAAAATATATCTTGAACACAAAAAATACAAGTTTATGATAACGGTTGTGATATACTTGTTCCATTATCAAAATTTAAGAAAAACTTAAGTGAGGGATAAAGCATGAACTTTAAAAAAATTGGATTAATGCTTTCAGCATTACTTGTGACAGTCGGATTAGCAGGATGTAGCGGGTCAAAATTACCAGAAGGTGATGTTAAGATCGTTAAACAAGATATCAATGGAGTAATCGGATTATTATTAGAATCAGCTGATTATGGACAAGACCAAAGTACAGTTGCTTCCATGGTATTACCAGAAGGATCATCATATGATATCAACCTAAGTGTTGAACAATATGAGAATGGACAATTAGTGAATACATTAGAATTACCGACATATACAACCGCAACAATGGATAAAAACGGAATCGTTCACATGATTTTAAACATCGGTGAAAGCGACATTAAAACTATCTACTCAATTGCAGAAGTGGATACAGAAAAAACAACAGATAGCAAAAACCCACAATATAAAGTGACAAAAATGAATGAAGCACCGATGACATTCGATGCACGTACAGAGATTGGTCAATACGGTGGTGACTTAAATACACCAGTTGCGCTTGCAGGATATGTAACATTCAAAGAGGGTGGAACACAAGAAGGAATCAACTTAACATCATACACGGATGAAGTAGGGAACTACGCCTCAGCAAACATTGTTAAAGTAAACATTGTTCAAAAATAATAGAAAAGAGGAACCCATTATGGGTTCCTCTTTTTTACTTTTCGTGAAGAGCACACAATTAAGCTAGTTGACAATCACAGATGAATGAAGCACCCACTTTGGCTACTTCCTAATCAAAACCAAAAAAATAACAGCTGAAGTTGTTAGTCCATAAAAAAATGACTCTAAATCAAACATTTAATAGAAAAAATATGTTACATTAAAATTAAATAGAAGGAAGTGAAAGTAAAGGAGAGATTACGATGAAAAAATTAAGAATCATCCTCGTTTTCCTGTGCTTATTAATAGCATTATCTGGCTGTCAAACCTCAACTAAAACACAAACAGCCAATGAATTTGTACAACAATTTATAACGGAATTTTTAACTTATAAATACGATGAAAAAACAGAACAAAGAGAGGCCTACAATCAGTTAAGCGAAAAAATAGCACCATACTTTACTAAAGACTGCTACCTATTTTTTACACAACAGAACTATGGCGTCATCCCCATTCAAGCCGCAGAGAAATATCAATCTGATATCACTGTAAAAGATATTCACTTAGAAGAATCATTTCATGAAGACAAAACAGTGGGGTATAACGTAGAGGTTAGCCTAGAGTTACCAGATGAGGTTGCCAATGTCAATCTGACACTTAGCATTCGTGAGCATCATGATACGTTTGAAATATACGCCATCAAATTTTTCAAAATTGATGAATCATTGCAATAAAAAATCGTAGGGATTTTATTCCCTACGATTTTTTTATTAAATCTCCATAATGATTGGTAAAATCATTGGACGACGTTGAGTTTTACTAAATAAGAATGGAGCTACTACATCAGAAATGGCAGACTTCAACTCTTCAGTTGAAACATGCTTAGATGTTTGAAGTTTATGTAACACAATCTCGCGAACTGCAATCTCAGTATTTTTAATTAAATCCTCAGATTCCTTCATATAAACAAATCCACGAGAGACCACATTTGGTCCATTTAATAAACGTTTTTAAGCGCGTTTAATTGAAACGGCAACAATGACAAGACCATCTTCAGATAAAATCTTACGATCACGAATAATCTCAGTTCCAACATCGCCAATCCCGCTACTATCCGTATAAATCGTTCCCGAATGAATACGACCTGAAACGCGTGCTCCGTGTTGATTAAAGGCTAACACATCACCATTATTAAGTACGAAGCAATTTTCTTCCGGAACTCCACATTGCACCCCAAGTTCAGCATGAATACTTAACATACGGTACTCACCGTGAATCGGTAAGAAATATTTTGGACGCATTAAATTAAGCATTAACTTTAGCTCTTCTTGTCCAGCATGTCCAGATGTATGAATATCCGTTAAAGGACTATGCGTAATAACCTCAGCACCCGCACGATACAACGCATTAATCGTCTTACCAACACTTAACGCATTTCCTGGAATCGGTGAAGAAGAGAAAATCACCGTATCACCTGGAATAATTTGAATCTGACGATGTGTTCCATTTGCAATACGAGAAAGCGCCGCTAAAGGCTCACCTTGAGATCCTGTACATAAAATGGTAACCTCATTTTGTGGTAAATGCTTCACCTCATTTGCCGATACAAACGTATCCTCAGGGCAATGAATATACCCATATTCTAAACCAATTTTAATTGTGGCTTCCATACTACGACCGAAAATCGCAATCTTACGATTTGTTGCCACACACGCCTCCACAATTTGTTGGACACGGTGAACGTTAGAAGCAAATGTCGCAATAATAATACGACCGTCAATCTTCTTGAAGATATCGCCTAAGCTTTCCCCAACTCGACGCTCAGAAATCGTGAAAATAGGTAATTCACTGTTCGTACTATCAGATAAAAGACATAAAACGCCTTCTTCCCCTAAACGAGCCATCTTAGCATACTCAGCTGGTGGTCCAATTGGTGTGAAATCGAACTTGAAGTCACCTGTATGAACGATAATTCCATGAGGTGTTTTGATTGCAATCCCATAAGAATCCGGAATACTATGATTCGTACGGAAGAACTCAAACGTAAAATGCTTTGATTTAATCACCGTATCAGAATTAAACTCGACAATGTTGGCTTGACGTAATAGCTTACGTTCTTCTAACTTATTTTTAATTAAACCAATCGCTAATTTACCAGCATAGATTTTAGGAATTTTTAATTGACGAAGTAAAAATGGAATCCCACCAATATGATCCTCATGACCGTGGGTAATAAATAAACCTACAATTTTATCTTGATTCTCAATTAAATATTGATAATCTGGAATGACATAATCCACTCCAAGTAAATAATCTTCTGGGAACTTGATCCCCGCATCGATAATACAAATCTCATCGCGGTACTGAACACAGTACATATTTTTTCCGATTTCACCTAATCCGCCTAGAGCGAAAACAGCCACATCATTCGGCTTAATCGGCGAACTTTTTTTGCGTTGACTCATAAGACACGCCCTTTCCTATAATAATTCATTACAATTCAAAAAAAACAATCCATTTTACACTCGTTTATAATTCCTCAAAACGTTTCTGGTCCTTAACATATTCTGGACATCATGCTAACATTATAACATGAGTTTCAAAAAAGGTCGAAAAAATATTTATAAAAATAAATTCTATTAAAGTCCATAACCAACATCTTTTATTATACCATTACATCGAGGGAATATAACAGATTAGGACTTGAATTTATGTAATAAATTTACTATGATGAATGAAATAACAAAAAAATTAGACATAATAAGATAAAGGAAGTGAAAGTGATGGAAAAAAGCTTAATTTTATTTGATATAGATGGCACGATTCTTAAGAGCGAAACGAATCAAATACCGAGTAGCACCATTCTAGCTATTCAAAAACTTCAACAAGCCGGACATGATCTCGGTATCGCAACAGGCCGTGCCTTATTCTTAGTGGATGAGCGCCTTAAACAACTCCCATTCAATACCTTTGTGACAGCAAATGGGCAACATATTACACATAAAGGCGAAGTCATCTATGAAAATGCCATTCCTACAAACGTCATCGACGAATTCATCGAAGATGCCAAAAACCTAAACCAAGTCATTGGACTATTAACCGCTAATCGCGCTACTGTCACTGGAAATAACGAAATCGTTCAAGAATCCTTCAAGCGCGTTTCAATCGACTTCCCAGAAATCTTACCTAACCTACATAAAGAAGAACCGATTTTACAAGCGTGGTATTTCTGTGAAGATTTTGCACAGTTGCCAAAAAAATACAAAGAACATCTACGCTTTATTCCTTGGCTAAACTTTGGAGCTGACATTGTACCAGTGAATGGTTCAAAAGCCGAAGGAATTAAAGCTTTAATCGAATATATGGAACAAAAACCGGAAAAAGTAATCGCCTTTGGAGATGGATATAATGACATCGAAATGCTACAACTAGCCGACATTGGCGTGGCCATGGGGAATGCCTCAGACGAAGTCAAATCATACGCTGATTTCGTCACAAAATCAATTGATGAAGATGGCATCTACTATGCCTGTGAACAACTGGGATTATTTTAAAAGAGGGGAGTGGGCTAGATGCCAAATACACAGCCAAATCCATTAGCATACATCGAACAACTACTCGATGACAAACAATTTCAAGAAGCTGAAAGCCTTCTGCTAGAACAACTAGAACGAAAACAAAACCTAGCGGCCGTCTATAATGCCCTTGGTATCATTGCAATTGAACATTATCAAGATTATAAACTAGCTGAGCAAAACTATCGTTTAGCTCTTGATTATAACGATACATCAGCAACCATTCATTTTAATCTGGCCATCCTTTATGACCAATTTCTAAACAACCCACATCAGGCACTCAAGCATTATCAAAAAGCTATCGAATATGATGATCATTATATCGATGCCTATCTAAATCTAGTGGAACTTTGCATTGATCTTGAAGAAAACGTCGAACTTGCTTACGAATACTCTAAAAAAGTAGAGAGCCTCGACTCAACCAATGCCAGAAACTTAAATAACATCGGATGCATCCTCATTAAGTACAAAAACGACCCAGAACGTGCGGTTGATTACTTTGAAAAAGCAGTGACCTTTGCCAAAAATAAAACAACTTCACTTGCTAATCTAGCTGATGCCTATGTCAAAATTGAATGCTATGATGCCGCGCGAGAAGCCTACGAAGAAGTTCTCAAACTCGACCCAGAAAATGCTCTCGTTTGCCACAACTTTGCCTACATCTTGCGTCATCACTTCCAAGAATATGACGCAGCCATCAAATACTACGAACGTGCCATCGAACTTGACCCCAAAGCTCTCATCTCCTACCAAGGACTTCGAGGACTTTACTCCCTCGATCTTCACGAACCTAAAAAAGGAGTCGAGGTTCTCGTCAAAGCCTTACAATACTTTGACAACGATGAAAGCCTAACATTAGAAATCGCCAATATCTACGACTTCGAATTAGACGATTATGAATCAGCGATCACTTATTATAAAAAAGTCCTTGAGATTAATCCTAATAATCTCTTAGCACTTAACGCTTTATCGTACCTAAATGTTGAAATCCTCAAAAACTACGATGCAGCCCTAGAATATTACCTCAAAATCCTAGAAATCGATGATCAGACACCAAGTACCTATGTTAACATCGGTCATCTGTATTTTTACCATCTATCAAACTTCAAAGAGGCGCTTGAATATTACAATAAAGCTCACCAACTCATCAAATCTCGTCAGTTACCAGTCAAATATGCTGGTGAACTTTATTTTAATATGGGAGCCTTACATGAAAACTACCTAAATGATGAACATCATGCTATTCAATTTTATGAAAGAGCCGTATCGATGGGACGAGATCCAAAAGCTGAGAAAAAACTCATCTCCTTTTATGCCAAAACAAAAGAAAAAGTACATTAAAAAAAGACCGATTTCGGTCTTTTTTTAGAATTCTAATGGTTTAGCATTCGCAATCGGTGCTAAAGGCTGTTTTGGATCAATATGATCGATGAATAAGTGACCATTTAAGTGATCAATTTCATGTTGGAACACAATTGAAACATAGTCACGTAAACGGAATTTGATCTTTTCACCTTTTAAATTATATCCCTCAACCGTAATACGACGGTAACGAGGAACGAAGCCTTCGACTTCACGATCAACTGATAAACACCCTTCACCCATAGGTAAATAAGTGATTTCCTCAGAGTAACTCACAATCTTTGGATTTGCTAAGGCAAGAGAATAAAGTTTTCCTTTTTCATCTTCAGTATGAACAGCAATAATACGTTTATCTAAATTTAACTGAGGAGCCGCAAGTCCAACACTTTCACGCAATTGATACTTCTTAGCAACCTCAGGTGTTTGACTATTAATAATGAATTGTAACATATCTTTCATTAACTGAACATCTTCTTTGCTTAATGGAATCGCGACCTCACTAGCTACCTTAGACAACGTTGGATGTCCCTCGCGAATAATGTCTTTCATCGTGATCATTAAAAACCCTCCATTCTAACTAAACCATATTATATCAAACAAATACAAATTTGGCTAATAGGACAAAAAGGTAATTTTTAAAACTCGATTCAATTGATGACGGAAACAGACGAAATCCTCACATCAGAGAGAGTTGATAATAAAAAAGATGCTATTTGCAAGCAAATAACATCTCTTCTTACACGATTATCTTAAGCCTGGTAATATTTTAATAACTGTACTTATCTAAAGCAGCAGCATCCGATGATAACAAGTAAGATAAATAATACTAATAAGAAAGCAAATCCATTTCCACAACTTTCAACACACATCACTAATCCCTCCTTAGATTCATGACTTAATATATATTACGCTTTTTTACCATTTTGGTTATTAATTTTTTAAATTTAGAAGCTAAAGATTCAACTTTAGCTTTCTATATTATATAGTCGCTATTTAGTGACTAACATCCAAAGCATCCCCCGCCGCAACCATTGCCGCATCCAAAGCAACCGCAACCACAGACAATAATTAGGATAAATAAGACAAGAATGAATGCACATAAGCATCCCCCAAATCCGCAACCACAACCACCACCATAGCCTCCTGCAACAGGTACTACAGGCATACATGGTTGAGGATAGCCGTATCCTGCGCCATTGTAATACATCATGATTTCCTCCTTTTTCTATCAGGCTCAGTATATAATACGCAAAAAATAATAAAGTGTTATTGTAAACAAGCCCATCGCTAGAAAAAATACATAAAAAAACGGCTCAATTTGAGCCGTCTAAATATCGACTGTTTTTATTAGCAGTCACAATCGTTTGAGCATCCTCCGCCAAACCCGAATCCGCCACATCCACAGATAATTGCTAATAAGATGAATAAGACAAGGATAAATGCAAATCCTCCGCAACCACAACCAGCACCGAATCCAGCATTAGCATTATAAGCAGGTACACATGGTGTACAGTAGTTATTATATCCATAATTATACATTTTATATTCCCCTTTCATTCTTGAACCTCAATATATATTACGTTAAAGTGCCTGAATGGTTAATGAATTGATGAAAAAAATAAAATTATTTTAGAAAGGAAAAAAGAGATCTTCTAATGAAGATCCCTTCAAATAAATTTGCTACTTTAATTAACAACCGCAAGAGTTGTTTCCACCAAATCCAAATCCACCACAGCTACAAATAATAGCTAATAAGATGAATAAAACAAGAATGAATGCGAAACCACCGCAACCACTACTTTGTTGAACACAAGGTGTATAGCAATTATACCCATAATTATATCCATAATTATACATTTTATATTCCCCTTTCATACTTGAAGCTCAATATATAGTACGTTAAAAGGTCTGAATGGTTAATGAATCGATGCTAAAAAATAAAATTATTTTATAAACGAAAAAAGAGACCTTCTCAAGAAGATCTCTTTAAAATTAGCTTGCTACTTTAATTAACAACCGCAAGAGTTGTTTCCACCAAATCCAAATCCACCACAGCTACAAATAATAGCTAATAAGATGAATAAAACAAGAATGAATGCGAAACCACCGCAACCACTACTTTGTTGAACACAAGGTGTATAGCAATTATATCCATAATTATACATTATTATTTCCTCCTTCAGTTTGAAACTTCAATATATCATATGTAGTTTAAGAAGAATAGTTAATCGTTTTTCTTCTTATTTATGAATCAGTTTACAAGGGATTTTCAATTAGCAGTCACATCCAAAACCGCTATTATTTCCACCACCGAAGCCATGACTACATCCGATGATTACTAATAAAATAAATAAGACGAGAATAAGAGCGAAGTTATTACTACATCCACTACCAGTACTGTAAACCGGCATAGGATAAGCAACGGGTGCATACCCACCATAACCGTATCCACTTGCATAACCACCATAACTATAGTTGTTTCCTGTTCCGTAATTGTACATCATTTATCCCTCCTTCATTCCTGATTACACTGTATTATACGTAAAATGACGAACTTGGTTCATGCAAAGGGATAGATAAAATTATAAATATCCTAAAACTATCAGTTTGGTTTACCTATTAAAACATGGTAAAATAGTAATACATTGAATTTTTTTCTATATTATAGAGGAGAGCTAATATGAAGTTTAAAGGTAAAGTTAAGAAACAGAAAAAGAAGTTTACTTTCAAACCCATGATAGAGCGGGCACAAAAGTTAGATAAAGTGGTTTTAATTCTTGTGTTTGCCTTATTTGGAATTGGATTACTGATGATATATAGCATAACGAGTATTTCAATTTATAATGGAGCAGCGGATGATACATTGTTTTTTGTTAAAAAAACAGTAGTAAGTGGAGTTATTGGGATTGTTGGAATGATATTCTTAGCCTTAATCCCGTATAATGTATTGAAATTTTTTGCTTTTTTAGCAACAGTACTTTGTCCTCCGATTTTAATCTTTACTTTGATATTTGGTAAAGGTTCAGGAGCTTCCAATGTAAGAAGTTGGATTAAAATTGGTCCTTTATCCATTCAACCAGCTGAGTTTGTCAAATTAGGTGTCATATTGGCTCTAGCATGGTTTATTACATACAGTATCAAACAAAATAAATATCATCTAAGGTCTTTTAAGAATATCGGAACGATAGAAAATTTCCAAGGATTTTTAGTTAATGGTATAAAGTATTTATCAAATAGTTTTTTAAGGGTATTACTTTATTTAGGATTTTGTACAGGCTTAGTTTTAATCCAGCCAGACTTAGGTTCAGCTCTGATTATCTTTGGAATTGGTGTCATTATATTTATGTGTAGTGGAATTGATTTTAAAGTCATTATGACACTTATTGGGATGGCTTTATTAATTATTATTCCATTAATTCTAAGTTTAAAGGATTATCAGATGGATCGATTTTATATTTGGTGGGATCCATTTAATCATGATAATGGACTTCAAAATGTCATGGGGTACACGGCCATTGCACTTGGAGGATTGTTTGGAGTAGGGATTGGTAATAGTACACAAAAATATGGTTATGTAATCGAGCCCCATACCGATATGATCAGTACGATTTTAATTGAAGAGTTGGGAGTTGTTACAATTTTATTAATCATGGTGGCGTATTTAGTCATTGTAGCTCGCTGTTTCTTAACCGCGTTTAAATGTAAGGATTTATTTGGTTCTTTAGTTTGTATCGGTGTCGGTGCCATGTTTTTATTACAGCCGGTTATTAATTTAGGGGGAGCTAGTGGAACCATTCCACTAACCGGGGTGACGCTTCCGTTTATTAGTTATGGAGGAACTAGTTTAATGGTATTGTTCTTCACTATCGGTGTTTATCTAAATGTTAGAATTGAAATGCTCTCAAAATTGAAAACTGAGAAAAGTAATGCAACCGTTACCGAATTATTAAAAACAAATATTATTCCCTTTAAATAGTCTAAGTCTCAGTCACATACTGAGACTTTTTTTCATATAATAGAAAAGATAAAGGCGATTGTTCATATAAATTAGGAAAATTAGTCACCAATGGGGTGGACATTGCCTATAATATAGTGACTAATTGTAGCGAGGTGAGAGAAAGTGGACAGTCAATTAGATGAATTTAAAAGCTTCGTACGTAAATATCCTGGATTAAAAAATGATGTTCGAAGTGGAAAAGCAACATGGCAGTCAATCTATGAGGAATGGTACTTGTATGGAGAAGATGATAGCCAATGGGAAAAATACAAAGAAGTTACACAAGAAAGTAATCAAAGCGCGCCAGCTACGGATAAGACAAAAAGTGAAACGAAATCAACAACTACATCTAATAGTAGCTCTGCAACACTATCGGGGACAGAAATGATGGCTCAAGCATTTCAGTATCTTCAAAAAATGGATATGAATAAAGTTCAACAAACCATGACGACCGTACAGAAATTTATTCAACTTTTCCAAACGATGCAAGGTGGTAAGGGAGCCGGTACGGCTGCAGGATTAGGAGCAGCAGCTAGTCAAAAACAATCATTCCCTGGTTTATTCTCAAAATTTGATGATTAGGTGATGGAATATGGACGTAATGTATCAAATTGTTAATAATATTGAACAAAGAGACTATATTAGAATGTATCCATTCTGGTATAAAGAATTAAACAGAAATCCTGAAAGATATCAAGACTTTGTGAACGAAATTGAAACGTTAAAAAAACAAGCAACGCCTTCGCGTTTACAAAAATTTGAACAACAACTTAACTTTGCACAACTGATGTTGAAGATGTTCTCTAGTAAGTAAAATGATTAGTCATCTGAATTTGGTTATGATAT